>JBATEM010000380.1:0-10656 GCA_049664005.1 Candidatus Macondimonas sp. | reverse complement strand
GTGCAGTTCCACCGCCGCGGCGCCGGTGCGCAGGCTGGCCGCGACCTGCGCGGGATCCGGATCGATGAACAGCGCGACCGTGATGCCCGCCGCCGCCAGTCGGCAACAGGCCGCGGCGATGTCCTCCTCATGAGCTTGGACATCCAGCCCCCCCTCGGTGGTCAGTTCCGCGCGCCGCTCGGGGACCAGGCAACAGGCCTGGGGCGCGAGTTCCACAGCAAACGCCAGCATCTCGGCGGTCACCGCCATCTCCAGATTGAGCCGCGTCTGCACCAGCGCGCGCAGCAGCCGCACGTCCCGCTCCTGGATATGGCGCCGATCCTCGCGCAGATGAACGGTGATGCTGTCCGCGCCAGCCTGCTCCGCCAGCAAGGCGGCCTGTACCGGATCGGGATAGCGCGTGTGGCGCGCCTGACGCAAGGTTGCCACATGGTCGATGTTTACCCCCAGGGCGGGGAGGGAAGCCAGCGCATGCATGGAAGAACGTCAAACCTCGGGTTCACGGGGTAAATCGGCTGGGGCAGGGCGGCGCAGCGCTTGCCAGAGCGCGCGGGTGCGCAGCGGCGCCCCTCCCAGTTGATCGGCAATCAGCACGCGGAACAGCCCGTTCACCGCCGCCTGCAATTCAGGGGGAATCACCAGCGGTTCCCCGGCCAGCGCGAGCAGGGCCGTGCCGGGCACTTCCCAGGGGCCGCGACCGGGACCGACGATGGGCTGGGGTCCGCCCTGGGGGGAACAACGATACCATTGCCCGGGGCGAATGGGCGCGCCGCTGCAGTCCTCCGTCAGCATCGGCCCCAGCCCCAAACTGTCCAGCAGGGCTTTCTCGAACGAGCGCAGTGCCAGCACCAGGGGACGCGCTTCGCCCAATTCCCCCAGCGCACGGGCGTAGGCCAGGAACAGCTCGGGATGGGGGTCGTGGCGCCGGCACAGGCGCAACAGCAGTTCGTTGAGGTAAAAGCCCCCCAGCAAGGCGTCCCCCTGCAAGGGGAGCGGCGGACCCACCGCCTCCCAGTCGGCCAGGATCGGCAATTCGCCGCGCCCGCGCCAGGACACCAGCAGCGGCTGGAAGGGTTGCAAACCCCCGCCTCGCCCGCGTCCGCCGCGCCCTTGCGCCCCCTTGGCGATCACCCCGAGCCGGCCGGATTCGCGCGTAAACAACTCGGCCAGCAGGCTGGTTTCGCCATACGGCCGGCGATGCAACACATAGCCCGGCGCAAGGCTTGCGGGCGTTGCCCTCATCCCGGTCAGTCGTAGCCGAAGCGGGTGAGCAGCGCGGGCTCGTCGGCCCAGTTCTCGCGCACCTTGACCCACAGGCTCAGGAACACCGGCTCCTGCCACTGGGCACTGATTTCCAGCCGCGCGGCGCGGCCGATGCGCTTGAGTTGCTCGCCCTGTTTGCCGATCACCATGCCCTTGTGGGATTCACGCGCCACCCAGATCACCGCGCCCAGTTCCAGCCCCGTATCGGTACGCACGAAACGCTCGATCTCCACCGTCATGCCATAGGGCAGCTCTTCATGCAGGTGCAGCAGGAGCTGCTCGCGCAACAATTCGGCCGCGATAAAGCGCTCGCTGCGGTCGGTGGGGACATCCTCCTCGAACAGCGCAGGGCCAACCGGCAAGTGGGCCGCCAGCTCCTGTTCAAGAGAGGCCAGGTTGTCGCCCTGCTGGGCCGAAAGCGGCACGATGAACGCGAAAGGCGCCCGTTCGCGGCCCTCGGCGATGATTGCCAGCAGCCGGGTGCGCGGGTGCACCCGATCGATCTTGTTGAGCACCCAGCCCACCGGCCGCCCACTGTCGCGGGCAGCGGCAAGCACGACCTCATCCTGGGCGGTCCAGCGCGTCGCATCCGTCACCAGCACCACGATATCGGCATCCTGCATGGCGCCGTGGGCAGCCTGGTTCATGTAGCGGCCCAGGGCATTGCCGGCCGCGTGGATGCCGGGGGTGTCGATGAAGACGATCTGGGCGCCGGGGAGATTGTGGATGCCCTGGATGCGGTGGCGCGTGGTCTGCGCCTTGTGGGTCACGATGCTGATTTTCTGGCCCAGCAGGCGATTGAGCAGGGACGACTTGCCCACATTGGGGCGCCCCACCAGGGCGACTTGGCCACAACGGTGTTCCGGATCGGTACTCATTTCAAACGTCGCCCTCAAGGTCCAGCAAGGCCAGGCTTGCGGCCTGTTGCTCTGCATCACGCCGACTTGCCCCGACTCCCCGGAACGGCGCGGCCGCGCCATCCACCCGGCAGCTGACCTCGAAGCGCTGGTCGTGTTCGGGGCCGGTCACCGCTTCAAGCTGGTAGAGCGGCAGCAACGCGCCCCGCGCCTGCAAATATTCCTGCAAGCGGGTCTTGGGGTCCTTGAGATTGCCCTCGGTGGGAAGATGGGCCAGCCGCTCGGCGAACAACCGCTGCACCACAGCCGTACCCGCCTCGGTCCCGCCATCCAGGCACACGGCGCCCAGCACCGCCTCCAAGGCGTCGGCCAGAATGGATTTGCGCCGGTAGCCGCCGGTCTTGCGGGCGCCGGCACCCAGACGCAGGCTGTGCCCCAGATCCAGCTCGAAGGCCACCTCGGCCAGCGTATCGCCCTTCACCAGGTTGGCACGCAAGCGGCTCAAGAGCCCTTCCGCCAGATCGGGACAGCGATCGAACAATTCCCGCGCAATCACAAAATTGAGCAGGGCATCGCCCAGGAATTCCAGGCGCTCGTTGTTGCGACGCCCGAAACTGCGGTGGGTCAGCGCGGACTCCAGAAGTTCGGGATTCTTGAACCGATAACCCAGTCGCTCGGACAACTGATCCTGACTCTGCCTCAAGGTCGTCTTACCTGTGTCTCATGCTGGAACTTCGTCACCAGATCGATGTTGGCAAACCAGGGTATCCGTACCTCATAAGCCACCGCGACACGGAAATGGTTTTGCCCCAGGGTAATGGTCACGTCGCGGGGCGTGACACTGTGGATGCCATTCACCATGAATCGCCGCTGCAGCAGATCCTGCAAGCGCCGGGCGTTCAGATCGGTCTCGGGTGCCCCCTCGTTCAGCGAGTCAACCGAAGAACGGACTTCCATATACTCCAAATAAACCGGAAGCAAGGCAAACCCGGTATACACTCCAAAACCGCCGATGGCGAGGTAGGTCATCAGGCCAATGAGCCCAATGCCCCGCTGCATGTGATTCGGCCGCATGATCGAACTCCTCCCCGTTCCCGCCCCGGGCCGCACCCGGAAGACAGGAACAGCAGGAGGCAATCAATGAATTCCCTGTCCAATCCGCGACCACAGCGGCATCTTGGCATCAGGATCCCAGTTCATCCAGACGGCGAAGGCCTGGCCCACCAGGTTGGCATCCGGCACCGTGCCCCAGCGGCGGCTGTCATCGCTGTTGTCGCGGTTGTCGCCCATCACGAAGTAATGCCCTGGCGGCACCACGGCGCGGATGTTGTAGGACGGCCGGCCCATGGTGTGCAGCAAGCGGTGATTGACAGCGGCCACCTGCTCCTCATACTCCCAGGCTTCCCACCGCGCGGGAACGCCGGGGCCGGTGTAACGTCCCTGAGGGGTTATCGGCAGGGGATCGCCATTCACGTAGACCTGCTTGTTGCGATAGACGATTTCATCGCCCGGCAGCCCGATGACCCGCTTGATGAAATCCTTGGACGGATCTTCCGGAAAGCGAAACACCATCACATCCCCACGCTCGGGGTGCCCCATGGGCAACAGCCGGGTATTGAGCACCGGCAGCCGAATGCCATAGGCAAATTTATTGACCAGGATGAAATCGCCGGTCAGCAGGGTCGGCACCATGGAGCCGGAGGGAATGCGGAACGGCTCCACCAGGAAGGAGCGCACCAGGAAGACCGCCAGCACGATGGGAAACAGGCTGCGCCCGAAGTCCACCAGTCCCGACGGCCCCGGCACCTCGCCACCCGCCGCGGCCTGCCGCCGAGCCGGTTCCCAGCGATAGCGATCCAGCGCCCACAGCACACCGGTGATCGCTGTCAAGACCACCAGCAATAACGAAAAATCAGCCCGCATGGGATCTCCTTGGATGATTCAAGACTCACTCGGGTTTCTTGCCCACGTCCAGAATGGCGAGGAAGGCCTCCTGCGGCACCTCGACCCGGCCGATCTGTTTCATGCGCTTCTTGCCGGCCTTTTGCTTTTCCAGCAGCTTTTTCTTGCGCGAAATGTCGCCGCCGTAGCATTTGGCGATCACATTCTTGCGCATCGCCTTGACCGTGCTGCGAGCGATGATGTGACTGCCAATGGCGGCCTGGATGGCCACCTCGAACATCTGGCGGGGAATCAGCTCACGCATGCGCTCGGCGAGCTGCCGGCCGCGATAGCCTGTCTGGGCCCGATGTACGATGACCGAGAGGGCGTCCACGCGCTGGGCATTGATCAGCAGATCCAGCCGCACCAGATCGGCGACCTGAAAGCGCTCGAACTGGTAATCGAACGAGGCATAGCCGCGACTGACGGATTTCAGCTGGTCGAAGAAATCCAGCACCACCTCGCTCAGCGGCAATTCGTAGACAATGGACACCTGTTTGCCCAGGTATTGCAGCTTGAGCTGGACGCCACGGCGCTGCTCGCACAGGGTCAACACGCCCCCCACATATTCCTGCGGGCAAAGGATATTGGCGCGGATGATGGGTTCGCGGATCTCGGCGATTTCATTGACCGGCGGCAGCTTGCTGGGGTTGTCGACGTGCAGTAGTTCGCCCGCGTTGGTGAGCACCTCGTAGATCACCGTCGGGGCGGTGGTGATCAGGTCCAGGTCGTATTCACGCTCCAGCCGTTCCTGCACGATCTCCATATGGAGCATGCCCAGAAAGCCGCAGCGGAAGCCAAAACCGAGAGCGGTGGAGGTTTCCGGCTCAAAATGCAGCGCGGCGTCGTTCAACCTGAGCTTCTGCAGGGCTTCACGCAGATCCTCGTAGTCCTCCGTGTTCACCGTGTACAGGCCGGCGAACACGCGCGGCTGCACCTGCTTGAAACCGGGTAAACGTTCCGTGCAGGGGCGGTCACCCAGCGTAACGGTATCGCCCACCGGCGCGCCATCGATTTCCTTGATGCCCGCGATCAGGAAACCCACTTCACCGGCCTGGAGCCGGGGCCGGTCGACCGCCTTGGGGGTGAACACCCCCACACGCGCACCCGGATGGCTGCGACCGCTGGACATCATCATCACCTTGTCGCCGCTGGCCACGCTGCCATTGACGACGCGGATCAAGGACACCACGCCGACGAAATTGTCGAACCACGAATCGATGATCAAGGCCTGGAACGGCGCATCCGGATCGCCTCGGGGCGCCGGGATCCGCGTCAGCACGGCCTCCAGCAGCTCATCCACGCCCTCGCCGGTCTTGGCGCTCACCTGCAGGGCGTCATGGGCATCGATGCCGATGACATCCTCGATTTCCTGCGCCACCCGATCCGGGTCAGCCTGCGGCAAGTCGATCTTGTTGAGCACCGGCACCACTTCCAGGCCCTGCTCGAGGGCAGTGTAGCAGTTGGCCACGCTCTGGGCCTCGACCCCTTGCGCGGCGTCCACCACCAGAAGCGCGCCCTCGCAAGCCGCCAGGGAACGGGACACTTCGTAGGAGAAATCCACATGCCCGGGGGTATCGATCAGGTTGAACTGATAGGTCACCCCGTCACGCCCCCGGTAAGGCAAGGTGACCGACTGGGCCTTGATGGTGATGCCGCGCTCGCGCTCCAGATCCATGGAATCGAGCACCTGAGCCTGCATCTCCCGCTCGCTCAGGCCGCCGCACATCTGGATGAAGCGATCGGCCAAGGTCGATTTGCCATGGTCGATGTGGGCGATGATGGAGAAATTCCGAATGCGCGACTGCATGGGTTTCAGGCAACCCCCGTGGCCGCACGGCGCTGGTCCAGAAAGGCACGCACCGCATCCGCATCCAGTCGCCCTTCGCACAGGACCCCGCCCTCGCCCACCAGCACCGGAATCCGGGTGCCATAGAGGGCCTTGAGATCAGGGTCACCATCCACATCAACCAAAAGGACGTCCACAGCCCTGCCACGGCACAGCGCCAAAAGATCTTCGTGCAGCAGGTCGCACAGCCCGCAGCGCGGCCGGGTGTAAAGAGTGAATTGCAGCTTCATTGAACGTGAAGAACCGCCGAACGCCAAAGGGGTGTTGATTCTACGCTATCGCCCTGCGGACCGGCAGTGATGGGCGCCGGCTCAGGGCCGCCGCCGCAGGGATTCGGCCATGGCGCGCAGGGCGGGATAGGGCACCTCGCCCAACACCAGAACCTGGTGGCCTTCACGCACATCCCCATAGGCATTCATGCTGCCGCGACTGGTCTGTCCCATGATCGGCTTGCCGCGCACCAGCTCGTTGTCGATGAATACGGAAATGGCGGAAAGGCCATCACTGTAGATCAGGTGTTCCTGTCCCCCACCATCGGGCAGGGAATGCGCGCCGCCGAACACCAGTCGGTAGCCGGCCGGCGGCTCGACCACATCCCAGGTTCGCGCATCCGATCCCGGCGCACCCCGGAGATGGGTCTTGACCGTATGGCGCTTGAGTGCGGCGACATTCATGCCGGGCTCCAACAGGGCTGGATCGATGCGGTCTTCCACTTGCAGGCGGGTGAACATCACCTCCTGTCGCACCTGTCCGCGCTCGCCGATGAGCTGGGCATCCAGGATCAACGCCGTCTCGCGATCAACGCACAAACGATAGCCATAGCGCAGGGTATCGCGAGGCTGCACTTCAACCCGCTGGCATTCCCGCCCAGCGACGCGATCATCAGCACCCGCCTTGAAGGTGTAATGCGCCGCGACCCGGGACACGTCTTCGGGAACCGTAGCGAAAAACGGATTGCTCCACCGCAGCCCTTCGATCAAGAGCCCGCGCTGAGGCAGGTAGCGTGTCATCTGGTCCCCGCGGCGGTGGATCTCGGTCACCTCGCCATTAAGGGAAACCAGCCGGGTCCGACCACCCTGAGCAGATGAATGAATGACCTGCATGGTTTCAAGGGAACCATTCTTCAGATAAACGAAAATGCCCTGGTAGCTGCGCTGGTTATAGGCCTTGAGAATCCGCACGACCCAGTCCGAAGGAATTTCATCGGCGCGCGCAGCCCCGCAGGAAACCGCCAGCATGAGAACAAAAAAAGCGGCCCAGCCGCGTGCATGCCTTGACTTCACGGACTGGATGCCGCCCCCGGATCGATCGTGTACTCGGCCATGCTCAGATACGGAAGCATGCGTGCACCCTCGCCGGCATCGGCCAAGGCCTGACTGTGATTGCGGAGGTAGGATTCCAGCCGGGCTTGAGCATCATCCTCGCCCACGTCGCTCTTGCCCGAGCTGGATGACGCCCCGTTGCCAGGCACCGATTCCTGCTGCGCAACCTGGACAGCGCCTTGCCGGCCTTCCTGCTGATGCCAGGGATTGGCGACGATGATCGCTGCCAGCATCAGGGAGGCCGCCAGACCCCACAAACGCGGATTGCGCATCAGACGCGACCCGGTGGTCGCCTGCGCAGGGAGATCGTCCAGACGCGCCATCACCGCGGCCGATATATCCACCAATCCGTGATCAGGCAGGCTGCCGCGCAGGACGTCGCCGATCAGATGGTAGCGGGCCCACTGCGCCCGACGCGATTCATCGGCCATCATGCCGCGATAAGCCAGTCGGGCGCGGGCACCAGACAGCTCCCCGTCCATCCAGGCCGACAGGTCGGCTGAAAAACCCGCGCTGCTGTCCCCCGCCTCGGGAGGTTGTCGTTGCAAGGATTCACTCATCATCCCGTCCTTCATGTTCCGGTCAATCCCTCGATTCTCCGCAGCTCGGCATCAATCGTATCCCGTGCTCGGAATAGGCGCGAACGGACTGTACCGACTGGGCAGTCCATGGTTTTGGCAATCTCTTCGTAACTCATGCCTTCAATTTCCCGCAGGATGATGGCGGTGCGCAAATCCTGCGGCAGCCCTTCGATGGCATTGACGATGGTCTGCCGCACTTCCTCGGTCAGCAACAACGCCTCAGGCGTATCGATGTCGCTCAGGCGCGAGGAAAAATCAAACGCGTCCGAATCTCCATTGCCAAACTCCGATTCCGAACTGATCGGCGTCCGATTCCGCGCAGCGACATGATTCTTGGCCGTATTGATGGCAATCCGGTACAGCCAAGTATAAAACGCACTGTCGCCGCGAAACCCCGGTAAGGCGCGATAGGCCTTGATAAAGGCTTCCTGCGCCACATCGTGGGCATCGCTCGGGTCATAGACGTAGCGGGAGACCAGCTTGATCACCTTGAACTGGTACTTGCGCACCAGCAGGTCGAAAGCTGTCTTGTCGCCCCGCTGGACCCGCACCACCAGTTCTTGGTCAACTGCACCTGTTTCGCCCATGAGGGGCATTGCTCCAAGCCCCGGCCGCTCTTGCCCCACTAGACAAGCCTGGACCGGGAGAGTTCGTTCGTTTGGATGAAAAAGCGGTTTATAGTAGCGTTGCCGTATCCTGCGGTACGGGCCCACCCAGCCGTGCTGGGGCACGATTCTATCAGCAGCTTGTGATTACCGCGATCCATGACCACCCCAACCACCGACGTCCTCATCATCGGCAGTGGCGCGGCCGGCCTCTCTCTGGCCCTGCGGCTTGCCGAAGCCTGCGAGGTCACCGTCGTCTGCAAGGCAAGCCCGGATGAAGGCAGCACCCGCTACGCGCAGGGCGGCATCTCGGCTGTACTGGACGCCACCGATTCGGTGGCATCCCACATCGAGGACACTCTGGTCGCCGGTGCCGGCCTGTGCGACCCGGAGGCGGTCCGCTTCACAGCGGAACGAGGGGCAGCAGCAATTGCCTGGCTGAGCGCGCTGGGCGTGGCCTTTACCCGCCAAGACGGAGACTCCGCCAGCGAAAGCCCCTTCCATCTCACGCGTGAGGGCGGCCACAGTCACCGGCGCGTGGTCCATGCCGCGGACGCAACCGGAAAAGCCGTTTCCGACGTGTTGCACGCCGCCTGCCGGGCGCATCCGCGCATCCGCCTGCTGGAGCGCCACATGGCGGTGGATCTCATCACCCGCGATGGGCCCCGGCGCGGGGAACGGATGTGCGTCGGGGCGCAACTGCTGGATCTAGACATTGGCGCCGTGCAATCCTGGCACGCCCGCAGCGTCGCCCTGGCCACCGGTGGCGCCAGCCGGGTCTACCTGTACACCAGCAATCCGGAAGTGGCCACCGGGGATGGCATCGCCATGGCCTGGCGCGCCGGCTGCCGGGTGGCCAACCTGGAATTCATGCAATTCCACCCCACCTGTCTTTACCTGCCCGCCCAGGGATCCCGGGTGTTCCTCGTCAGCGAGGCGGTGCGCGGCGAAGGGGGGCGCTTGGTATTGCCCGACGGCACGCCCCTGATGGACCGCTTCGATCCGCGCGGCGACTTGGCGCCCCGGGACATTGTCGCCCGCGCCATCGATCATGAAATGAAGCGGCTCGGCATCCCCTGCGTCTACCTGGACATCCGCCACCGGGGCGCCGACTTCATCCGTGCCCACTTCCCCACCATCCACGCCCAGTGCCTGGCCTGGGGCCTGGACATGACCGAACAGCCCCTGCCCGTCGTCCCGGCCGCCCACTATACCTGCGGCGGCGTCGTGACCGACCTGCGCGCGCGGACCGACCTGAAAAACCTCTATGCCATCGGCGAAACGGCCCACACCGGTTTGCATGGCGCCAACCGCATGGCCAGCAACTCGCTGCTGGAATGCCTGGTGTTCGCTGAAGCAGCGGCGGACGACATCCGTGCCCGCCTGCCCGGATTACCGTTGACTGCCAATGCGGATGAGGCGCCAAGCTCGGCTCCGGAGCCTTGCGCCGAAACGGTGACCACCCACCACAACTGGATGGAGCTGCGCCGCGCGATGTGGGATTACGTCGGCATCGTGCGCAGCGAAGAGCGCCTGTTGCGCGCCCAGCGTCGCGTGGCCCTGATCCGCAGCGAAACCGAGATGCAATGGACCGGTCACAACAGCGATCCCGATCTGCTGGAGTTGCGCAACCTGGCGACCGTTGCCGAACTGATCGTGCGCTGCGCCCTGCAGCGCCGCGAAAGCCGCGGACTGCATTTCACCCTGGATCATCCCCGGACCGATCCCCATGCCCGGGACAGCGTGCTCATCCCCGATGCGCTCTCGTTCCCCCTGCATGCCATGCACTGGGAAGGCTGAACCGTTCCGAGCATCCCGGAGCGATTCAGCTCCCATTCCGTCAAGGCTCCGCGTCGACCACCGCCATCTACCCAGACCCCGAGCACTTCGGTTGGGTTTTTTCTTGGTGAATCCTGCCGGGCGCACCAAAAGAAAAGGCCCTGAAAAGGGCCTTTATTGGAGGTTGAGTTGATGTAATCAGTGGGCGAGGAGATGCTTGGTTGCAAGATCTGCAACGCCGGAAGACGCGGCCCGCAATCCTTTGACGGCAGGATTTTCCTCGCATTTCTCAGGTCCAGCGCAAAGCCACTCGAAATCGCGCACCGTGAACGGGGGATCGGCGGGCAGATTATTGGCATCCTCCACGGGAACGGGCCCGCCGTACACCAGGCTGGTGGCGTACTTACGCTCCTTGGTGTCCGGATTGACCACATCCATGAACACTTCCAGCGTAGGCGT
>JBATEM010000379.1:0-2842 GCA_049664005.1 Candidatus Macondimonas sp. | reverse complement strand
TCGAACATGCCGTTGAGATTGCGCGGCGCAAAGTGGCGCAACCGCATGTGGAGCCGCCCAGCAATCTGCCGCGCCAGTTGGCGGAACTGGATTACCAAGGCTACTACGGCCGCATCCACTATCGCCCCGAAAAGGCCCTGTGGGCGGGAACAGGTCTGCCGTTCCAGGCGCAGATGTTCCATCCCGGCCACTATTTCACCCGCTCGGTGCGGGTCAATCTGATCGATGAGAAGGGCGTGCGGCAGCTCCCGTTTGATCGGGACCTGTTCCAATACCTCGATCCTGCCCTGCGCGATGCCGTGCCGCCCGCTTTCGGATATGCCGGGGTGCGACTCCACAGCCCCCTGAATGTGCCGGGGCGTTTCGATGATCTCATTGCCTTCCTGGGCGGCACCTATTTCCGCGCCCTCGGCCAGAACCAGCATTACGGCCTGTCGGCGCGCGGCGTGGCCCTCGACACCGCCGAGCCGGGTGGTGAGGAATTTCCCCATTTCACTGAATTCTGGCTGGTGAAACCCGCGCCCGATGCGCAGACCATGGAGCTCTTCGCCTTGTCCGAAAGCCCGCGCATGGTGGGCGCGCATCGCTTCGTGGTGCGACCCGGCGCCACCACCCAGGTGGATTGCGAAGTAGCGCTGTTTTTCCGCAATGGCGTGTCCAAGGTCGGTATTGCGCCGCTGACCAGCATGTTCTTCTACGGCGAGAACGCCGCCAAGGACCGCATCCCGTCCTCCGCGGCGTTTTATCCGGAGGTCCATGATTCCGACGGTCTTTCCGTCGTCACGGGCGGGGGAGAGTGGATCTATCGCCCCCTGACCAATCCGCAGAAACTGCTGGTGAGCTCGTTCTCTACTCAGAATCCCAAGGGCTTCGGATTGTTGCAGCGCGATCGCAATTTTGATCACTACCGCGACCTCAGGCACGAATACGAACGCCGGCCCAGCCTGTGGGTGGAGCCGCTGGACGACTGGGGCAAGGGGCGGGTGGAGCTGGTGCAGATTCCCACCGACGCAGACCAGAACGACAACATCGTCGCCTATTGGGTGCCGGAACGCGCGCCGGCAACAGGCGACCAGATCCGGATGCGCTACCGCCTGCACTGGTATCTTGATCCAGCAGCTTTCCGGGCAGGCGGCGGCGCGACGGCCACCCGGATGCGTACCCTGTCCAACGGCGGGCGGCGTTTCCTGGTTGTCTTTGCCGGCCCGACCCTGGAAGGGCTCGACGCCTCCCAGCCACCCGAGGCACTGGTGACCGTGGGCGACGGACGCGGGGTGTCCGATGTGCAGGTGCGCCGCAATCCCTATGATGCGAGTTGGTGGGTGGAATTCACGGTGCCCTCGGGAGGAAACAACCCCTTGGAATTGCGTGCCTATCTGAAGCGGGGCAATGATTTCCTGACCGAAACCTGGAGCTATCTGCTGGAGCCCTGATGTGAGTGAGCCTGCCCCGTTCGGCCGCTGGTCCGCGGACCTGGAATCGGTGCTGCGGCGCTACCTCTCGGCCACGCCCGTTCCGCCGGCGGATCATTCTGCCTTGCTCATGGGCGTGGCCCTGGCGCTTGCGCCCCATGCCAACGCCACCCCGGCGCAAGCCCTGGCCGTTCTGGTCGACGGGGTGGGCGAGTGGCTGTCCGTCCATCGGCGAGCCCCGGTATCCATGCCCCCGATCCATCGTGGCGCCATGCTGTCTCCTTCCCTGGAACCCTTGCCGCTGCGGGAACTGTGGCGGACTCGCCATGGGCTCCCCCAGCCTGAGGCCGCCCCTCCGCCCGCTCCGAGCCGGGAGGCGCCATGAAGCGCATGCCGAAGCCGATGGTGACCGATGCCACCCTGGGCAATTGGCGCGGCACGGCGCGCTGGCGCCGCCTGTTGCTGGCCGTGCTGGTGGCTGCGCCCACTTTCCCGGCGGCCTACGTCATGGCCCGCGTGCTGCCGGGTCCGCAGGAGTTCTTCCTGCGGTTGTCCTTGCTGGTGATCTTCATGATCCTGTTCGCCTGGATCGCGATGGGGTTCTGGACGGCAATCTTTGGGTTCATCGCCCTGCTGACCGGGCGTGATCGCTTCCTGGTGCGGGCCGATCCTGCCCAGCCTCTGCCGCGGGAGGTGCGCACCGCGCTCTTGATGCCGGTCTGCAACGAGGATCCGCAGCGGGTCTTCGCCCGTTTGCGCGCCACCTGGCTGTCGCTGCAGGCCACTGGGCAGGGCGAGCAGTTCGCCTTTTTCGTGCTCAGTGACACGCGTGAGCCGGATGTGTTGGTGGAGGAAGAACGCGCCTGGGCGCAGGCGGTGCGGGAACTGGGCGCCGAGGGGCGCATCCATTACCGGCGGCGGCGGGTCAATCTCAAGCGCAAGAGCGGCAATGTGGCGGATTTCTGTCGCCGCTGGGGGCGCGATTTCCGCTACATGGTGGTGTTGGACGCCGACAGCCTGATGGACGGGGACACCCTCATCCAATTGGTGCGCCGCATGGAAGCCCATCCGCGCGTGGGGATCATCCAGGCCATTCCGCTCATCGTCAACGCCACCACACCGCTGGCGCGGATGCAGCAATTCGTGCAGCGGCTGTGTGGGCCGATGTTCACCGCCGGGCTGAATTTCTGGATGCTGGGGCATGCCACCTACTGGGGACACAACGCCATCATCCGCGTCGCGCCGTTCATGGCGTTTTGCGGTCTGCCGCGCCTGCCGGGTCCGCCGCCCCTGGGTGGCGACATCCTCAGCCACGATTTCGTCGAGGCGGCCTGCATGGTGCGCGGTGGTTGGGAAGTGTGGGTCGCCTATGACCTGCAGGGCAGCTATGAGGAAACCCCGCCCACGCTGCTCGACGAATTGCAGCGGGA
>JBATEM010000378.1:0-3938 GCA_049664005.1 Candidatus Macondimonas sp. | reverse complement strand
TTTGACCACCACGGGCGGCGGATCATAGATCAGCTTGCCCACGTCCGCCTGCCCGGACACCATGCGCAATTCAGCGTCTGCCATCGGCGTCAGGGCCGCCTGCGCCGGCAATAGCGTCAGCGCACCCATCGCCACCACCAGCCATTTCAATCGTATTCCCATCCGAGCATCCTCCGTATCCGGCCATCCCACAAAGATTGCCGTCCCGGCATGACAAGTCAATGACCGCGATGTACCGGGCAACTACTGCATGACGGTGACCGTGATCTGGTCCGGATCGATCAGGGTGATGGGCACCGATGGGATTTTCCAGATCTCCCGCTGATATTCCCGGATGGAGCGGTCGGAGGAAAAGAAACCAGCGTGAGCGGTGTTGAGGATCGCCATGCGATTCCAGGCGTCCCGATCCCGATAGGCGGCATCGACCCGGTCCTGGCAAGACAGGTAGGCCGCGAAATCCGCCAGCACGAAGAACGGATCGTGGTGGAGCAGATCGTCGATCAGTGGCTGGAACAAGCGCTTGTCGCCGCGCGAGAAATAGCCGGAGGCGATCAGGTCGATGACTGCCTTCAGCTCCTCGTTGCCATGGTAAAAGTCCATGGGCCGATAGCCGGCCTGACGCAGCCCCGTGATCTGGTCCTCGGTATGGCCAAACAGGAAGAAATTCTCCTCGCCGACCCGTTCGCGAATCTCCACGTTGGCGCCATCCAGCGTGCCGATGGTGAGGGCGCCGTTGAGGGTGAACTTCATATTGCCGGTGCCGGAGGCTTCCTTGCCGGCGGTGGAGATCTGTTCCGACAGGTCCGCCGCCGGGTAGATGCGCTGGCCATTGCTGACGTGAAAATTGGGCACGAAGAAGATTTTCAGTCGCCCGGCCACATCGGGATCGTTGTTCACGATGCTGCCTACGCTGTTGATCAGTTTGATGATCAGCTTGGCCATGTGATAACCCGGCGCTGCCTTGCCGCCAAACAGATAGGTGCGGGGCACGAAGTCACGGCCGGGATTGTTCTTCAACCGCAGATAGGTGGCGACGATGTGCAGGGCATTCAGGTGCTGGCGCTTGTATTCGTGAATGCGCTTGACCTGGACATCGAACAGGGTCTCTGGATCGAGCTGTTCCCCGAAGCGATGCGCGACAAACCGAGCCAGATCCGCCTTGTTGGCCTGTTTGACCGCTTGCCAGCGCTGCCGGAAGGCGCTGTCCTCGGACAGGGGTGCCAGCTCGGAAAGATGCGTCAGGTCCGTGGTCCAGGTCGGGCCGATGGCCTCCGTGATCAAGCGTGTCAGCCGTGGATTGGAGAGGAACATCCAGCGCCGCGGGGTGACGCCGTTGGTCTTGTTGGAAAATTTATCCGGCCAGAGTTCGTAGAAATCCTTGAGCACGGTTTGTTTCAGCAGCTCACTGTGCAGCGCCGCCACGCCATTGATGGCATGACTGCCCACGCAGGCCAGATGCGCCATCCGCACCGCGCGGTGACCGGATTCGTTGATGAGGGACAGGCGGCCGACCCGTTCGGGATCCCCCAGATAGCGCACGCGCACCTGCTCCAGGAAGCGGTCGTTGATCTCGTAGATGATTTCCAGGTGGCGCGGCAGCAGACGACTGAACAGGGCCAGCGGCCATTGCTCCAGGGCTTCAGGCAGCAAGGTGTGGTTGGTATAGGCCAAGGTCTTTTGTGTGATCTCCCACGCCGTATCCCAGGACAGATGGCGCTCGTCCACCAGCAGCCGCATCAATTCACAGACTGCCAGCGCCGGATGGGTGTCGTTCATCTGAGCGGCAAATTTTTCGTGAAATCGTTCGACCGGGATGTTTTGCCGATCCAGGATGCGGAACATGTCCTGGAGCGACGCCGAAACCAGGAAAAACTGTTGTTCGAGCCGCAGGGCCTTGCCCTCGATGGCCTCGTCATTCGGATAGAGCACCTTGGTGATGTTTTCCGAGCTGATCTTGTGATCCACCGCCCCGTAATAATCCCCCCGATTGAAAACGCCGAAATCGAAGGACTCGGGCGCTTCCGCCCGCCACAACCGCAGGGTGTTGGCGGTGTTGTTGCAATAGCCCAGGATCGGCGTGTCGTAGGGTACGGCCTTGACCACGCGATGCGGCACCCAACGGACACGCGCGTGGTTATGCTCATCCAGATAGTGTTCCGTACGGCCGCCCAGCATGACCTCCACCGCCCACTCGGCGCGCTGGATTTCCCATGGATTGCCGAAACGCAGCCATTTGTCGGTTTTCTCCACTTGCCAGCCGTCGATGATGTCCTGGTCGAAAATCCCGAATTCGTAGCGGATGCCATAACCCAGCGAGGGGATTTCCAGGGTCGCCATGGAATCGAGAAAACACGCGGCAAGCCGCCCCAGCCCACCGTTGCCCAGGCCCGGCTCTTCTTCCTGACGCAGCAGCTCCAGGAAATCCAGGCCCAGTTCCTCGACCGCCTCGCGCGCCTCATCGTAAATCCCCAGGTTGATGAGGTTGTTGCCGAGGTGGGTGCCCAGCAGGAATTCGGCGGACAGGTAACAGACCGTGCGGGCGCCCTGTTCAGTATAGGCCGCAGCGGTGCTGATCCAGCGGTGCAACAGGCGATCGCGGATGGTGTAGGCCAGCGCGAGGTAGTAGTCGTTCATCGTCGCCAGGGCGGGGAATTTCCCCTGGCTGAAGAACAGGTGATCCAAAAACGCGCGCTTGATGACGTCTTTGTCCAATCCGGTGCGTTCGTCTTCGGGAAAAGTATTCAGTTGGGGTCTGCTCATCCCATCCATGCTGACTCCTGGAAGGTCTTAAGTGAGATCAGTCGAGGTTACAGCGGGACATCTTGCAATTCTGGTGCCGCCGCACCGGAGCAGTGCGGCGGCCATGGGGAAGCAGATTCAAGCCTCGAGTCAGCAAGGCGTAAAGGGGCTTAGCGACGATGCGCCCCGGATCGGATCAATTCAACACTTCGCCCGCAGTGCTCAGCTGCACCCGCTCGAACAGGTTGCGCGCCACCACCATCTGCTGGATCTGGTGAGTGCCTTCGAAGATGTCGAACACCTTCACGTCACGGAACAGCTTTTCCGACAGCGAGCCCTTGAGCGTGCCGTGGGCGCCCATGAGCTGGACGGCGTAGGAAGTCACTTCCATGCCCACCTGCGGCCCGTAGAGCTTGGCCATGGAGGCTTCCTTGGTGTTGCGAATGGCGTTGTCGGCCATCCACGCGGCCTTCCAGCACAGCAAACGCGCCGCGTCGATCTTGCGTTGCAGATCGGCGAGCCGATCCTTGATCGCCTGGTAACGCGGAATCGGCCGGGACAACAGGTAGTTATCGCGGGCGAACTGCACCGCTTCTTCGTAGGCGGCACGGGCGATGCCCACCGCCATGATGCCGACCAGCGGCCGGCTGGTGTCGAAGAACTCCATCGCGGTCTTGAAGCCCGCCTTGGCGCCCTGGTCGTAAGCGGCCTCCCCGCCCAGCAGGTTGTCCACCGGCACGCGACATTCCTCGAACACGAGCTCGGCGGTCTCGGTGGCGCGGAAGCCCAGCTTTTCCTCCAGCTTGCCGACCTTGAAACCCGGTGTGCCTTTCTCGACGATGAACACCCGGTGACCGGCATGGCCCAGCGCCGGATCGAGGGTGGCGAAGACCAAGGTCCATTCCGCGCGGGCGCCATTGGAGATGTAGCACTTGGTGCCATTCAGCACATAGTCATTGCCCTCCTTGCGGCAGCGGGTGCGGATCGCCGCGGCGTCCGAACCCGTCCCCGGTTCGGTCAGCCCGTAGGCCGCCCAATGCGGATTGGGGCCCTTGAGTTGGGCGAAATATTTTTCCTTCTGCTCGGGCGTGCCGCGCGCCGACAGCGCCGGGCCACCGGTGCCGGGGCCGGGCATCACCAGTGCCATGGACGGATCGCCCCAGCCCAGTTCCTCGCCGGCCACCACGGCGAGCAGGGAC
>JBATEM010000377.1:0-4418 GCA_049664005.1 Candidatus Macondimonas sp. | reverse complement strand
CCCTCCAGGACGGTGGGGGCATAGCCATGCGCCGCCCGTAACGCGTCCACGGCGGCCTGCTGGTCTGGATTCAGAGGGTGGGGCGATTGGCCAAAGACCGGATCGATCAGCGGCGCCACGGGCGCCGGCATGGCATGGACCCAGCCCCGATCGCAGGCACGACGCAGCACATCGCGACTGCCGGGCAAGGCGGTTTCCAGTTGGGCAGCGGACATCCCCAGGGGGTGGGCATCCAACAGCGCCAGCAGCGCCTGCAAGCGGTGCCCCCGCAGGGCCTTGCGATCGAGTATGCGGCCCGTCTCCGACAGGCCCCAATGGGGCATTTGGGGCATCTCGGCAGGGCTTCCCTGGCGCAGCAGGGTCGGCAAGGCGGTCGCCAGCACCCGGCCCAGTGGATGATGGTAGTAATGGGCAGTCCAGTGGACCAGTGCCAGGCTTGCGGGATCGAGGAGCGGATCGCTATCCAGCACCATCTGGCAGGGGCGCAGCTGATGGGGCGCGAGCGGGGAATGCGCGGCTGCGCCGGCGACCCAGCCCACCACGGATCGCTTGCCCAGCGGGATCCGCACCCGATGGTTCAGGGGCGCGGGGCCGTCCCAGCCCTCGGGTGGCGCATAGTCCAGAATGCGATCCACACCATTGAACAGGGCGATCTGCCAGATGGGCTCAGCAGGGAAGGACGGAGTGGGCAGCGCCCCGAGATTTTGACGGAGTGTCAATTATCCACACCAATTGTGGATAAGTTTGTGGGTAAGCGGGCGACAACTCGGTCAACTCGCTGTTCTTGCAGGCCTTGCATGGGAGTGGCGAGAAAGTGACCGATTGATGACTTTATATTTTTCAATGACATGAGGGGTTATCCAGAGACTTGTTTCAACAAATCGATCTAGTGGTCGGATCATCAGGCGAGAAACGGGTGTGTGCATAAGTCAAGGTGCCGAGACACAGCGTCTCATAAAAAAGGCCGGGTTTCCCGGCCTTTTTCGAATTGAGCGGAATGCTCACTGTTCCTTGATCATGGCGATCAGTTGGGCCGCCATTTCCTGTCCATCGCCGTAAAGCATGCGGGTATTGTCCAGCGTAAACAGGGCGTTTTCGATACCGGAGAAGCCGGTGCCCTTGCCGCGCTTGATCACCAGCACGTTCTTGGCCTGATCCACATTGAGGATGGGCATGCCATAGATCGGGCTTTCCGGATTGGTCCGCGCCATGGGATTGACGACGTCGTTGGCGCCGATGACGAGTGCCGCATCCGCGCTGGAAAACTCCGAGTTGATCTCCTCCAGATCATAGATGATGTCGTAGGGCACGCCCGCCTCGGCCAGCAGCACGTTCATGTGACCGGGCATGCGGCCGGCCACCGGGTGGATGGCAAACTTCACCGTCACGCCGCGGGCGATCAACAACTGGCACAGTTCCCAGACCTTGTGCTGGGCCTGGGCGACCGCCATGCCGTAGCCGGGAACGATGATGACCTTGTTGGCATAGGCCATCAGCACGGCCGCATCGGCGGGATCCATGGGCTTGAGGCTGCCACCGCTTTCCGTGGGGCCGGCGGCCTCGCCCGCGCCGCCAAAATTGCTGAACAGGACATTGCTGATCGGCCGGTTCATGGCCTTGGCCATGAGCTGGGTGAGCAGCGTACCCGCAGCGCCCACCACCGTGCCGGCGATGATCATGGCCGCGTTGTTGAGCACGTAGCCTTCGAAGGCCACGGCCAGGCCGGTGAGCGCGTTGTACAGTGAGATCACCACCGGCATGTCCGCGCCGCCGATGGGCAGCGTCATGCTCACGCCGAGGGCCAGGGCCAGCAGGAAGAACAACACGATGACGAAGCCGCTGGCTTCGCCGCCTTGCGAGACGATATGGAGTCCCAGCAGCAAGGTGATGACAAACAGCCCCAGATTCAGCCAATGCTGGTTGGGGAAACGCACCGGCTTCTTGATCAGCTCCTGCAGCTTGCCGAAGGCGATCAGGCTGCCGCTGAAGGACACACTGCCGATGATGCCACCCAGCACCGCCAGCGCCAGCGCGATCCCGGCATGCCCTTCTTTTCCGCCCAGTTCCACGGCAGCGATGGCGCCGGCGGCACCGCCCCCCATGCCGTTGTAGAGAGCGATCATCTGCGGCATGTCGGTCATGGCCACGCGCTTGCCCGAGATCCAGGCCGCGCCGCCACCGATGGCAATGGCCAGCAGCAGGAAGAAATACTTGAAAAAGCCCATTTCGCCGAGCTGGGGATGGCCCAGGGTGACCAGCGTGGCCACCACCATGCCGATGCCCGCCCACAGGATGCCGCTCTTGGCGGTCTTGGGGGAGGACATGCGCTTGAGGCCCACGATGAACAACGCCGCCGTGGCGAAATAAGCGAGATTGATAAAGGCGCCGGGACCAACCATGGCTTATTTCTCCCCCTTGCTGCTCTTGAACATGTCCAGCATGCGCTCGGTCACCACATAACCCCCGGCGGCATTGCCGGCGGCCAGGACGACCCCCAGGAAGGCCACCAGCTGGGTGAAGAAACCTTCCGCCTGACCAAAGGCCACCATGGCGCCCACCAGCACGATGCCGTGGACGAAGTTGGAGCCCGACATCAGCGGCGTGTGCAGGATGGCCGGCACGCGACCGATGATTTCATAGCCGGTGAACGCCGCCAGCATGAAGATGTAGAGCGCGGTGAATCCCTCGATCATCGGTTGCCTCCTTCGATCTGCTCGCGGGTGGGTCCATGCTTGATCTCGCCGGCGTGCGTGACTACGCTCTGGGCCAGGATTTCATCGTCCCAGTTCAGGGTGATCGTGCCGTCCTTGAGCATCAGGCCCAGGAAATTCTGCAGGTTCTTGGCGTACATCTCGCTGGCGTGCTCGGCCAGTGTGCTGGGCACATTCAGCGGACCGTGGATGACCACATCCCCTGCGGTGATGGTTTCACCGGGACGGGTCAGGGCGCAGTTGCCGCCGGTCTCCGCCGCCAGGTCGACGATTACGGCGCCCGCCTTCATGCCCTGCACCATCGCTTCGGTCACGATGCGCGGTGCGGCGCGGCCGGGGATGGCTGCGGTGCAGATCACCAAGTCGGCGCGGGCAATGTGCTCGGCGAGCAGGGCCTGCTGCTTCTGCTTTTCCTCATCGGTCAGCTCGCGGGCGTAACCGCCGGCGGCATCGGCCTTCACGTCCAGGGCCACGAACTTGGCGCCCAGCGACTCCACCTGTTCCTTGGCGGCGCTGCGCACGTCATAGCCCTCCACCTGGGCGCCCAGGCGCTTGGCGGTGGCGATGGCCTGCAGCCCGGCCACGCCGGCGCCGATGACCAGCACCTTGGCGGGGCGGATGGTGCCCGCGGCGGTGGTCAGCATGGGAAAGAAACGCCCCAGCAGGCTGGCGCCCATGAGGACCGATTTATAGCCTGCCACCGCGGCCTGGGAGGACAGGGCATCCATGGACTGGGCGCGGGAGATGCGCGGGATCAGCTCCATTGCAAACGCGGTGATGTTGCGCGTCTGCAGGCGCTTGATTTCCTCCGGATGGTTGTGGGGGGCCAGGAAGCCGATCAACACCGCGCCCTCGGGGATGAGCGCAATTTCCGCCAGCGTGGGTGGTTGAACCTTCAGCACCACTTCGGCGCCCGCGTAAACGGCCTCGGGCCCGGCAACCTGTTCGGTGCGGGCATAGGCACTGTCGGGGGTGCGGATGCCGGCGCCGGCGCCCTGCTCAATGCGCACGGTGATGCCTTGATCGACGAGCTTGGCGGCGACAGCGGGTACCAGGGCGACGCGTTGCTCGCCCGGCTGGGTTTCCTTCGGCACGGCAAGGGTAATGGGCATGGGGCTCTCCACGGCCTGAAATCGTTGTAATTTATCCCCGCTCGCTCGTATCTCTTTCGTCGGATCGGGCATGGACGTCGGGGAGTCATGGAATCAGTCCCTTCGGGGACGGTCCGCGATTACATCACCCCTTGGGGTGGGAGGCAACCGTGGGAGCGTAGGCTTAGGTATCGGGGGCGAGACGGTCGCCCAGCAATGCGTCGAGGGCCTGGAGTCGTGCCGCAAGGGCGGCTGCATCCGGCGCGGTAACCGTGATGTGCCCCAGCTTGCGCCCCGGCCGCGGTATCTTTCCGTAGCCGTGGTAGTGGGCGCCCGGGATGGCCAGCACCGCGCCCAGCTCGGGCAGATTGCCGATGCAGTTGCGCATGGCGCAGCAACCGACTGTCGTCGTTTCTCCCAGCGGCAGGCCAAGGATGGCCCTGAGGTGGTTTTCGAATTGGGAGGTCACGGCGCCTTCCAAGGTCCAGTGGCCGGAATTGTGCACCCGGGGGGCGAATTCATTGGCCAGCAGGCCGTGCTCGCAGTCGAACAACTCCAGCGCCAGCACCCCGACGTAGTCCAGGTGTTCCAGCAGGCGCTGGCCATGGTGTTCGGC
>JBATEM010000376.1:0-2361 GCA_049664005.1 Candidatus Macondimonas sp. | reverse complement strand
GTCCAGGCCCAGGTGACGCTGGCGGATCGCCTGGCCGGGGAGAATCGCTGGGAAGAAGCCGTGCGCTGGTATACGGCGGCGGCTGAGCAGGGCAACGCCGTGGCCCAGTTGCAACTCGCCGACGCCTATCTGTCGGGGCATGGCGTGACCCGCAGTGAACCCCAGGCCGTGCAATGGTATGCCCGCGCGGCGGAGCAGGGTTTGGCGGCGGCTCAGGTTCGTTTGGGCGAGGCTTATCTTTCCGGCATCGGTGTTGCGCGCGATCCGGTGCAGGCGGCGCAATGGTTCGCCAAGGCGGCCGAACAGGGCGAGGCGGTGGGCCAGTTGCGGCTCGGCCTGGCTTACGACAGTGGTCAGGGCGTGCGTCGGGACCCGGTGCAGGCGGCGCAATGGTTCGCCAAGGCGGCCGAACAGGGCCATCCCGTGGCCCAATCGGCATTGGGCGAGGCCTATCGGCAGGGCGAAGGCGTGCCGCGCGATCCGGTGCAGGCGGCGCAATGGTTCGCCAAGGCGGCCGAACAGGGCCAGACCGAAGCCCAGTTCCGACTGGGTCAGTCGTTTGCCCAGGGCAGTGGCGTGGCGCGCGATCCGGCGCAGGCGGTGCAGTGGTGGACGCGCGCGGCGGAAGCGGATCACCGGGAGGCAGCCTACGAGCTGGGCCAGGCCTTGGCTCAGGGAACTGGGGCACCGCCGGACAAGCCGGCGGCCGTGCGCTGGTATACCAAGGCCGCATTGCAGGGAGATCCCCGCGCCCAGACTGCCTTGGCCTTGGCCTATGCCACGGGCGATGGCGCGCCGCAAAGTTTTGGCGAGGCGTTCACCTGGTCCAACCGCGCGGCGGAGCAGGGCGATGTGCGCGCCCAGATCCTGCTGGGGCAGTTGTACTACCGTGGGCTGGGCGTGCCCCAGAACTTCGAGCAGGCCTATATCTGGGTGGATGTGGCGACTTCCCGCTTCACGGGTGCCGGGCGGCGCGAGGTGGTGCAATTGCGCGATGCCCTCGCGCGACTGCTGACCGCGGACCAGTTGGCCCGCGCCCAGGGGCGCGCCCTGGAGCTGGTGCGCAGTCACAACTGGCGGTAAGCGCTGAACGTAAGTTCGTGGCGCGATCCTGCGGCGGATCAAGGACCGGCCAGGATCACCCGGAACGGTAGCGCGATGCGCCCATTCTTTATTGAGCGCTGAGCTTGCGGATAGGCGAAGCCGGGTCCAGCGCTTTCCTGAGTGCGCGAAACGCTCAGGTGCGCGGCGCGGCTGTTGGCGCCGCGCTTCCCGGCTGGCGGTTCAGATCCCAGAAAATGCCGCTCATTTCGCGGGCCATGGCCTGGAACAGCAAGGGTTCGGCGTCTTTGAAGGTAAGCCGCAGCTTGCTGGCAAACCCCACGACCTGGCTGTTGTACAACTGCCAGCTATCGGGCGATGCTGGCGTGTGGCGGTCGGTTGCGGCGGCGGATTCGATCTGCGAGTCGGCCAGGCCCAAAACGGCATTGACCTGGCGGAAGGCTTGATCGGCCGCGATGCGTTGGGCTTCCGCGGGTGGCAGTGGCGGGGGGACGGCGGGCTGGCGTTCGCGGATCTGCAGGTCGACCACCAGCTCATAGGTGTTGGTTTCGAAGTAATGCCCAGTGACCGCGCCCGTGACGGTGCCCACCAATCCGCCGATACCGGCGTTCTGGATCACTTCGTTGCGCCGACCAATGGTGGCGGCCACGGCGGCGCCGCCCACACCCGTGGCCAAGGCGGTGACGGTGGACAGGTCGCGTACTTCCTTGCCCACATACAACACGTTGTACAACAGCATGTAGTGCGCATCAGCGGGGTTGTGGGTGATCACATAGCCGCGTTGGGCGAGCTGCAGCAGCAGCAGCGGCTGCAGTCGGTCATTGGCGGAATGGACAGTGGACGTGTTGGTGCCGACCACGTAGATGCGTCGCCGCGCTTCGGGCACAGGGGGCGCCAGGGGCGGGATGAAGACATTGGCCGACATCTTCACTTCCAGGTCGACCCCATTGACCGAAAGCCCGCTGGGATCGTCCTTTTTCGCGTTCCGGCCGCAACCGACCAGAGCCAGCACGAGCAACATCAGGATTCCCGCCCGCGCCCATCCCCGTGGGGTGCCCAGCGCCCACGGCGCGCTGCGGCGTGGGCGGGTCTTGCAGGGTAACGGATCGATCCGGGTGTGCATGGTCAAGCTTCCGGGGGGCATGGCGTCATTCGTGGCGGTCAGGATTGGCTATCATACCTTGGACAAAGGACGGGCCAAGGGGTTGCACGTCGCGCGGCGGTCGCCGTCGGGCATTTGATTCCCCCCTTGGCGAGGAGGCAAGCATGGATTTCTGGCTGCCCATTGCAGTGCTCATC
>JBATEM010000375.1:0-2230 GCA_049664005.1 Candidatus Macondimonas sp. | reverse complement strand
CGTTCGGCCGAGACGCCATAGGACTCGGCCAATTCATGCAGGGTTGCCTTGGGCTTCTGGACCCAACGCCGTTGCAGGATTTCCCGGCTGCGGGCATCGAGGCCATCCAATGCGAGGCGCAGTTGGGCGTGTGTCGTCCGCGTCCAATCCTCGGCTTCAAGGATCTCGGCGGGATCGGCCTGCTCGGCTGCCAGGAAGCGTATCGGGGCCGGGCTTGCGTGATCATCATCAGCTTCCATCAACGGATCGAGTCCCAGATCCTGGCCGCTCAGACGGGCTTCCATCTCCAGCACGGTCTCGGTGGGCACGCCCAATTCACGGGCAACCGTTTCGGCCTCTTCCCGGCTGAACCACCCCAGACGCTGTTTGGCGCTGCGCAGGTGGAAGAACAGTTTGCGCTGGGCCTTGGTGGTGGCGATCTTCACGATGCGCCAGTTGCGCAGGATGTACTCGTGCATTTCTGCCTTGATCCAGTGCACCGCAAACGACACCAGCCGCACGCCAATGCCGGGGTCAAAGCGCTTCACAGCCTTCATCAGACCAATATTGCCCTCTTGGATCAGGTCTGCCTGGGGCAATCCATAACCGCGATAGCCGCGGGCAATATGCGCCACGAAACGCAGATTGCTCAGCACCAGTTCGCGCGCGGCATCCAGGTCCTGCTGCTCCCACCAGCGCCGGGCCAATTCCCGCTCGGCTTCGGCGCTGAGCAGGGGGAATTGGCTGATGCGCGCCATGTAGGCATCCAGGCTGTCCGTTAATACAGGCAACTCGCGATCCAGAGGCATCAGAGCGGTGGTCGATGACATGCAATCCTCGTTCTGTAGGAAACCGGGGTCATGGGGTCCATGCGGTTTAATTTAGCACTCTTGGCTTGAGAGTGCTAAGGGGGCTCAGAGTTCCCGCGCTTGGTACCTGCGGCTCTCCTGAAAGCGCTGGAGTGGACAAGTCGTTTTGTAAAATCTACTATTAAATCGCGAGCGATTAAATCGCCAAGGTGTGATTTCAGACAGGAGACTGACGATGAAAATTCTCTATCAAGCAACCGCAACCGCCAGCGGTGGACGCGACGGCACGGTGAAAAGCAGCAATGGGATACTGGATCTCAAGCTTGCCATCCCCAAGGAAATGGGCGGTTCAGGTGGCGCGGTGCCCAATCCCGAGATGCTGTTCGCCGCAGGCTATGCCGCCTGTTTCGATAGCGCGCTGCAACATGTCGCCCGCCAGAAGAAACTCAAGCCCGGCGCCACTCAGGTGCAGGCAACGGTAGGCATTGGCGCGAACGAGGCCGGTGGCTTCGCGCTCGCGGTCACCCTGGAGGTGACGATTCCTGGTCTGCCGCGTGATGAAGCCCGGACATTGCTGGAGGCCGCCCATCAGGTCTGCCCCTATTCCAATGCCGTGCGGGGCAATGTGCCGGTGGAACTGAAACTGGTTTGATCCCCCATGCGCGTCCCCTTCGTTCACAGCAAGGGGCGCCATACAATACTGGAGGCTTTGTCATGAATCCCTTTTATCAGTTATCCGCCAACACGCTGCATGGGCAGCCCGTGGCCATGCAGCAGTACCAAGGCAAGGTGCTGCTGGTGGTCAACACCGCCAGCCAGTGCGGCTTGACGCCGCAGTATCAGGATCTCCAGCAGCTGCATGACGAGTACGCCGATCAGGGCTTGGTGGTGCTGGGTTTTCCCTGTAATCAGTTCCGCCAGCAGGAGCCGGGCGATGCGGAGGCGATCGGCAGCTTTTGTGAGCTGAACTATGGCGTGCGCTTTCCCATGTTCGACAAAGTCGAAGTCAATGGCCCTGGCGCACATCCGATTTTTCGGTATCTTCGTGAACAACTGCCGGGCTGGTTCGGCTCTGCCATCAAATGGAATTTCACCAAATTCCTGATTGGTCGTGACGGTGTGCCCATCCGCCGCTTTGCACCGATCACCCGCAAGGCAAAAATGGCGCCTGCAATCCAGCGGGCGCTGACGGCACCTGCGGAATGGGTCGACACGAAGATTTCTTCATGATTCTCAGGAGGGTAACACCATGAACTATCGGCAACTGGGTCATTCTGGCCTGTTGGTGTCAGAGCTTTGTCTGGGCGCCATGAGCTTCGGTAAACAGGGTTATTGGGAGGTGGTCGGCGGCCTGGGGGATGCGGAGGCACAGCGACTGGTCGACATGGCGCTCGACGGTGGCATCAACTTCTTCGATACAGCGGATGTCTACTCCTATGGGC
>JBATEM010000374.1:0-4363 GCA_049664005.1 Candidatus Macondimonas sp. | reverse complement strand
GCAAGGGAGAGGTCGCTGCCACGGAAACCACGGGCCATGTGTGGGACGAGAACCTCACCGAATACAACAAACCCATGCCGCGCTGGTGGCTGTACCTGTTCTATCTGAGCATCGTATTCGCGGTCATCTATCTGATTCTCTATCCGGGCATGGGCAACTTCCGAGGCCTGCTGGGCTGGACTCAGGTGAATGCCTACGAGACGCAGATGGCCCAGGCCGAACAGACCTACGGCCCGATCTTTCACCAATACGGCGCCACCGATCTGATCGCCCTCGGCCAGGATCCCGAAGCCATGGGCACGGCTTCCCGGCTGTTTGCCAACAACTGCGCCGCTTGCCACGGCTCGGATGCCCGCGGGGGCCCGGGTTTCCCCAACCTGACGGACGGGGATTGGCTCTACGGCGGCAGCCCGGAAACCATCCGCGAAAGCATCCTCAAGGGTCGGGGCGGGGTGATGCCGCCGCTCGGCGCCGCCCTGGGTGAAGAGGGAATTCGCGAAGTCGCGCAGTATGTCCTGAGCCTGGGCGGGCGGCCCAGCAACCCCGTGCAGGCCGCGGCGGGCCAACAAAAGTTCGCCATGCTGTGCGCGGCCTGCCATGGCCCGGAGGGCAAGGGCACGCCAGTCCTGGGGGCGCCCAACTTGACCGACAACATCTGGTTGTATGGCGGGTCCCTAGAAACCATCGAGCAAACCATCCGGGGCGGTCGACAAGGGCGCATGCCGGCCCACGAAGCGCTGCTGGGTCCCGATCGGGTCCATCTGCTCGCTGCCCATGTATACGGACTATCTCACCGGGATGAGCCGCCCAAGCCGTGAGGAGCACACCATGATCGATGCGCCAGAGAACATGGAATACCGCCTCGGGCCCCTCTCCCAGGCCCTGGCGGTGGTGCTCTGGCCCGCGTTCATCAGTGCGGTCGTGGCCACGGCCGCGTTTTTCTCCCAAGTGGACCCACATGTGCTGCATCTGGCCACCTGCCCGGAATGGCCCATCAGCCGCGAGTTGGGCTATACCCTGGGTTTCTTCATGTTCTGGGGGGTGACCACCCTGTCCAGCCTGCTTACTTTCATCCTGCTGCGGACGCCGGCGGGTCAACCGGCAGAGGGAACTGCGCTTGATGACTCGAATCGTGAGGCGCCATGAACAGCGTTCGTTCCGAACCCCCTCGCCCGACTCCTCCGGCCAGCGAACCGCCCGGTAACGGCTCGCTTTACGTCGCGCGTCAGAAAATCCATCCGCGCGAGGTCAAAGGCACTTTTCAATTCCTGCGCCGGTTCACGCTGATCGGTGTATTGGGGGCCTTCTATACCCTGTGCTGGGTGCCGTGGGGCGATCGGCAAGCCATCTTGTGGGACCTGCCGGCGCGCCGTTTCCATATCCTGTGGATGACGTTCTATCCCCAGGATTTCATCTACCTGGCCATTTTGCTGGTACTGGCCGCCGTCAGCCTGCTGTTCTTCACCGCCCTGGCCGGTCGACTCTGGTGCGGCTACACCTGCCCACAGACCTTGTGGACCGAACTGTTCCTGTGGATCGAACGCAAGGTCGAAGGCGACCGCGCCCAGCGCCTGAAGCTGGACAAGGCGCCCTGGACTCGGGAAAAGATCCTGCGCAGGGGAACCAAGCAGGTGATCTGGATCGCGCTGGGGTTTTGGACCGGACTGACTTTCGTCGGTTACTTCACCCCCATCCGTGAGCTGATCACGGAACTGGTTCAGTTCCGGCTGGGGCCATGGGAGGCGTTCTGGGTCTTTTTCTATGGTTTTGCCACCTATGGCAACGCGGGTTTTCTGCGTGAGCAGGTGTGCATCTACATGTGCCCCTATGCGCGCTTCCAGAGCGCCATGTTCGACCGCGACAGCCTGATCATTTCCTATGACGAGCAGCGCGGGGAGCCGCGCGGCAGCCGCCGGCGGGGCAGCGATGTCAAAGCAGCAGGCCTCGGCGATTGCATCGACTGCACGATGTGCGTCCAGGTCTGCCCCACCGGCATCGACATCCGCAAGGGCCTGCAGTACGAATGCATCGGTTGCGCCGCGTGCATCGATGTCTGCGATCAGGTGATGGATCGCATGGGCTATCCGCGGGGCTTGGTGCGCTATACCACCCAGAATGCGCTGGAGGGCAAGCCCACCCATATCCTGCGCCCCCGGGTACTGATCTATGCCACCATCCTGCTGGTGGCAGGCAGCATCACGCTTTACTCGATCCTCACCCGCCCCAGCCTTTCCATGGACGTCCTGCGGGACCGCAATGCCCTCTTTCGGACCTTGGACGATGGCCGCATCGAAAACAGCTATACCCTGAAGATCAACAATCGCAGCGAAATCACCCACAGCTACCGGCTGGAGGCGCGCGGCATCGAGGGCATCGAGGCCCAGAGTGATCCGGCGACCATCACGCTGTCCCCCGGAGCCGTCCAGCCCATCCCCGCACGGATTCGCGTTCCCGAGGGGACCGTGCAAGGTCCTGTGAATATCGAACTGATTCTGCGCACCGTGGATGATCCCGATGCGCCGACGATACGGGAAACCGCCCGTTTCTTTGGCCCTCTGCCGAGGTAGCCACCATGACATCCCTGTCCACCCCCCCCTGGTACCGCCAGTTCTGGCCGTGGTTCATCATGCTGCCACCGGCCGTGGCCATGGTAGGCGGCTTCATGACGCTATGGATCGCCTTGCAGCATGCCGACAGTGTGCTGCCCGATCGACTGAGCCGGGTTGGTCTCGCGGTTCAGCCGGACCATGCCGTCGGTGCCAGCGGCGCCTCATTCACGATTCATCCCCAGACCGGGCTGCTGCATCTGCATGTGGACGGGGACGTGTCGACCACACCCTTGACCCTGCGCTGGCTGCACCCCACCCTGCCGGAGCGGGATCAGATCACCGTGCTGCGCCCCATGGCGCCAGGAGAATACGAGGCCCAGCCACCCAGCGCCCTGAATGAAGTGCGCGCGCTGCGCCTGGAAAGCACGGCGGGCTGGGTTCTGGAAGGCCGTTGGCAGCCCCACGCACCGGAAATTCGGCTCTTTCCCCTGGTCTCGCGGGAGGGATAAGCCGTGGCTGCAGGGTGTTTCCATTGCGGCCAACCCTTGCCCACCGGCGCGGCGCGCCAGGTGGTCATCCAAGGGCAGTTGCAGCCGGTCTGCTGCGCCGGCTGTGAAATGGCTGCTCAGTGGATCCAATCGGCAGGGCTTGGCGCTTATTACCGCTGGCGCACCAGCCCTGCGACTGCGCCGGATGAGTCGACGAATCACGCGCTGTTCCTCGCTTACGATCGGACGCAGGCTCAACAAAGCTTTGTTACCGCGCTTCCCGATGGTCATCGGGAAGCCGAATTGCTGGTGGAAAATCTCAACTGCACCGCCTGCGCCTGGTTGATCGAAGGCGCTCTGGCCAGCCGGCCCGGGGTTGATCGCATTCAGGTCAACGCCGCCAATGGCCGCTTGCTGTTGCGTTTCGATCCAGCCCGAGTGCGGTTGAGCGATCTTCTGGCGCGGCTGGCATCCCTGGGCTTTCCGCCCCATCCCCAGCGACCGGGACAAGCCGGCGCCCTGCACCTGCGCGAGCGGCGCCAGGCGCTGAAGCGGCTGGCACTCTCGGGCCTGGGCATGATGCAGGCCATGACCTATGCCCTGTCCCTCTATGGCGGCGCCTTCCATGGCATGGATCCGGTCTACGCCGATTTCCTGCGCCTGGTGAGCCTGCTGATCACCACCCCCGTCGTGCTGTATGCCGGGTGGCCGTTCTTTGAGAGCGCTGTCCAGGGACTCCGGGCGCGCCGCATTGGCATGGATGTCCCGGTGGCCGTTGCCATTGGCGTCGCCTATGCCGCCAGCGTGCGCAACACCTTGGTCGGCAGCGGACCGGTCTACTTCGATACCGTCTGCATGTTCATCTTCTTCCTGACCCTGGCGCGCTATCTGCAGGCTTCAGCCCGCGCCCGCGCTGGCGAGAGCGGCGATGCCCTGGCGCGCCTGCTGCCGGACACCTGCCTGCGGGAAACTGCCCAGGGCCTGGAAACCATCACCCTGCAGGAATTGATGCCCGGGGATCGGGTGCGGGTTCCGCCGGGCGCGGCCCTTCCCGCCGATGGGCGGGTACTGGATCAGGCCGTGTGGATGGATGAATCCCTGCTCACCGGCGAGTCGCGCCCGGTGCGTCGCCTGCCGGGGGATCGCGTGATCGCCGGCAGTGTCAATGGTGAACAGGCCCTGCGCCTGGAGGTGACCGCCTGCAACGCCGACAGCACGATTTCCCATATCGGCCGGCTGTTGCGCAAGGCCCAATCGGAACGACCGCCAACGGCCGCGCAGGCCGATCGCCTGGCCGCCTGGTTCGCCCCAGCCGTGCTGCTGGCG
>JBATEM010000373.1:0-1906 GCA_049664005.1 Candidatus Macondimonas sp. | reverse complement strand
GGGTGGGCCATCCCTGGCCCGCACGGGATTCCATTCTTGTGAGCAGACCCTCAGCCCGTCGCCGGGGTAGCGTGGCGCAGTTCGGGAATGTCGCTCAGGGCGTTCTCCTTGCGCACGATTTCCAGTTCCGCCGGCGAGGCTTGCTTGGCGTCCCACTCCAGCAGCAGCGGCGTGATGACACGGCGCCACAGCGGGGGGCAGAGCGCCGCCAGGAAAGTGCCGGCGTAGCCATGGGGCATCTCGGGGGCATCAGGGTAGGGCTTGAGCACCCAGAACGGCAGGTCGCCCTGTTCATGGTGGGCCGAATGCCGGGTCAGGGAGTAGAGCACGAAGCTCGACATGCGCTTGTTGGTGTTCCAGGAGTGACGCGGCTGGACCGGCTCGCCGGGCACCCGCACCAGACCGAAATGCTCCATGTAGTTGGCTACTTCCAGGGTGAGCTTGCCGACCAGGGCCGTGGCGAAGAAGACGGCCACCCCGAGCCAGCCTGCAGCGGCGAAGAAGATGCCGGCCAGGACCAGCACCATGGCGTAGCCCCGCAACATCGCGTTTTCGATCGACAGCACCGGCTTGCCCAGCTTGCGCAGCCGGCTCAGCTCGAACCGCCAGGCGGCGGTATGCTCGTGCCAGATGGCGCCGGGGAACCACAGCCAGATGTTGGTGTCCTTGCGGCGGGCTGTGGCCGGGTCGCCAATGGTGGCCACATGGGCGTGGTGGTTATAGACATGCTCGACGGCAAAGTCCGGATTGGCACTGAAGGCCAGCATCCAGCGGCCGAGGATCATGTCGAGCCGGCTCCAGGTGCGATGGGTCAGTTCGTGGCCCACGTTCGTCCCGGCTGCGGCGATGAGCACGCCCACCACGAGCACGGTGCCCGCAATGCTCAGGATGCCGGTGTTTTCGCGAGCGGCGAACACATCGAAGCCCGTTACGGTCTGGATCGCCGTCCCGATGCCGAGGAAATCCCCCGTACCGAGCATCCAGGCCTGCGCCAGACTGGCCATGGCGAGCAAGGGCAGGATCAGATAGAGCAGGAAATTGAGGATGCCCGGATGGGCATATTCGGGCTCATCCAGGTAGTCGCCCATGAAATGATCACCCAGGAACAGGAAGGCGCCCGCAATGCCTCCGGTGATCAGGATCCACGGGCCGCCCGCGAAGATGCTGACGATCACCGCCAGCAGGGTGAAATGCATGAGTGTGAATCGCAAGTATTTGGTCATGGTGGTTACGCTCCAAGCACACGAAAGAACCTCGGCATTGCCGGATCATCATCCCGCCGCCTTTGTAAGCGGCTTGGGGATAGTGTGAGGGAGGCGCGACAGATCGTTATTGATATATGTCATAACTACTATAAGCAGGAGTCGGCGTCCGAATGGATGCTGGATGGCGCGATATGGCTGCTGCCGATGCCACATAGGCGGTATTGGCGTTGTGAGAAGGGCAAGATCTGATGGCCAATCAATGGCAACAAAGCACGTGAGCGGCTATTACAGGCAAGGCTTGAGCCCCATCTTGGCTTTTGATCTCCGAGTGAAAAGCGATATTTATCGAGGGAGTGATGGCGTTCGGCTTTAGAAATCGTCCGGAATCTGGATTTGGATCCAATCGGTGGCGATTTGTACCGGGAAGGTGGCGATTGGGCCGTAGGCGGGCGGGGCGAGCACGGCGCCGGTGGCCAGATCGAAGGCGGCACCGTGACGAGGGCAGATGACGCGGCAGCCGATGCGTGGTCCGCCGGTGAGGCGGCCACCGTCGTGAGTGCAGACATCCTCGATGGCATAGAGTGCGCCGTCGATTCGGAATACCGCGATGCGGATGCCGTCGATCTCCTTGCTGACATACGCCCCTTCCGCCAGGTCGGCGGCGGGCGCCACATCCTGCCAAGCGCTCACGGCGTGGGCTC
>JBATEM010000372.1:0-4366 GCA_049664005.1 Candidatus Macondimonas sp. | reverse complement strand
GCGTAGTAGCGCGCCACCTTGCCGCCGGCATGGGGCGCGGTCTCGCGAAAATCCGTCCCCCAGGGAAACTGCGGCGCCGTCAGGCTGGTCTCCTCCCGCACTTCACGCACGGCCGCTTCCAGCGGCGTCTCGCCGCGCTCCAGTTGCCTCTTGGGGAAGTCCCAATTGCGGTAGGCGCGCAGAAGCAGGCAGCACCAGTCCTCCGGCACCCGGTGCAGGACGACGATGCCGGCGGCCCACTTGGCTGCGCTCACCGGTGCGCCTGCCCGCTACGGGCGAAGCAACGGACTAAAAACAAGCGGGCACCTGATGAACCAGATCACCGGGTTTTTTCCGCCTTTCACGGCGGCGCTTGCCGACGCTGCCGCTCTGCCAGCAGCCGATGGATGGCCCCATACAGGCGCCCGAAATCCGGCAAGTCCTCGTTCCAGAAGGACCCCCTGAAAACCCGTGCTGGATACAATTCCACATGACCCAGAACATGGTGAATGATGAAGACACGGGCTTGATCGGAGGGTACGGCGCGTGCCAGCTGCAGGCTTTGTGCGTAGGGGATGATGGGGTCATCCTGGCCCGCCACGAGGATGAGACGGGCGGACAGCGCATGCAGGTCCTTGTTGTGCAGGGTAAGGTTATCCAGGACCGCCCGTATGGGTTCGGGCAGGGCAGCGAGGCAGGCGGACACCTTGGCCGGATCCGTATTGGTGAGCAAGCGGTAGACGCTCATGCCTTCCGGTCCGAGTCCCTGTGCCAGGGGGGTAATGTCGGCGTCGAGGTTTTCCAGCTTCACCCGGGCCATCTCGCCGAGTAGGAGGCGGTCTTTGGCATTCACCAGATAAGGGCGGGTGCTTTCGAGAAAAACCCACTGGCCGTAAGGGGCCGGCTGTCGCTGTACCCAGCGGCCATCCACTTGAAAATATCCCGTGGTGGCAAAGGTCACGACATGAGTCAGATCGTAATAGCCGCCGATTCCGACGATGAACTGCACCTGCTCGCGGATGGCGGGTTCCAGCGCCGCCAATACGGCGAACCCAACGGCATAGCTGAACGCCACCATCCCGGCACGGCCTTGGGGTGCCCACTGAGGATGGGCTACCAGATACTGAAAAGCCGCGGCCACGACATCCGCATCCGCCGGGTGCACCTGCAGCTTGCGGTATCCCGGCATCGCCGGTGCCACGACTGCAAAGCCGGCGCGCGCCAAGGTTTCGGCAAAGGCACGCAGGCGCGGATCCCGGTTGCCCAAGGGAACGATGCCCGGCACCAGCACCACACCCGCCCGTGGCCTGCCCTGTCCGGGCAGATAGAGATCGGCTTCGAGAAGTTCGCCGTTTCCGGGATAGCGGACCTCGGCTTGCACCGGCGTCGGGGTGAGCATCTTGAGCGGGCTGGAGCCCACGCCGGCCATGATGTCGGTCAGGACGAGGGCAGTATCGATCACCTTGCGGGACACAAGGATGCCGGAAATCGCCAAGGCCAGCAGCGCCGCCGCCAGCGCCAGTCGCACGACGCCAGGGAGCCGTGAACCGCCGAAAGTTCGTGCCGTGGCCGGCGGAAACCCGAAGCGGCCTATGTCCCGTGAAGTCCCCAATACGGCCCCGCCCAACTTTTCCTGATACCCGCAGGAAGGATAGCAGCCGACAGTGATGGGGCGTACCTTAGACGTGCATGGTGAGGGCTGGGCATCCAGCGCGGGTTTTATGGCTTGATGGGAAAAATCAAAGGAGTCCGGCTCGGTTTGTTTTCCACCACCTCGGCCCGGCCGTGGACGGCAATCGGCATGGACTTGACGTGGCCGTTGCGTTTGATGCTGCCAAAGAAGATCACCTGCCAGATCTGGCCCTGTTCGGGCGGGGATTATTTTTAACCCCAATTCGGCTTTCCGGGAGGACGCCATGAAAGCACTCATCGTCAGCGCGGATCGTTTCGAGGACCTGGAACTGCTCGTCCCCTCCTACCGTCTCCGCGAGGCGGGGATCGACGTGGATATCGCCTCCCCCAAGCCCGGCAAAATCGTCGGCAAGCATGGCTACGAAGTGGACGCCAACAAGGCGCTTGCCGATATCAATCCGGATGAATACGCCCTCTTGGTGCTGCCGGGCGGCTGGGCGCCGGCAGCCGTGAGAAAGGAAAAGGCGGCGCTCGACATCGCCCGCGCCTTTTTCACACGCAACAAGCCCGTGGCGGCCATCTGCCACGGGCCCCAGACGCTCATCTCGGCCGGACTGATGCAGGGTCGGCACGCCACCTGCTACCGCACCGTGGCCGAGGAGCTGAAAGCTGCCGGGGCCCACTATGAGGATGAGGAAGTGGTGGTGGACGGCAATCTGGTCACCTCCCGCCAGCCGTCCGACCTGCCCGCCTTCCTGCGGGAGATGATGCGGCTGCTCGCGCGCTGAGCCGGACTTTCGGGACGAGGTGCCCATGCGCCGCATCCTGCACTTGGACATGGATGCCTTTTTTGCCGCGGTGGAGGTGCGCCGCCGCCCCGAGCTTGCGGGCAAGCCCCTGGTGATCGGTGGCCGGGGCGACCCGTTTGCGCGGGGTGTCGTGTCCACCGCCTCCTATGAGGCGCGCCGCTACGGCATCCATTCCGCAATGCCCTTGCGGACCGCCCATCGGCTCTGCCCCGAGGCCGTCTTTCTGCCGGTGGACTATGGGGAATACGCCCGCGTCGCGGCGGAAATCAAGGCGATTCTGCGCCAGTTCTCCCCCGTCCTGGAGGACGTGGGCATCGACGAGGCCTATCTGGACCTCTCCCGCCTGCCCGACCCCCCGCAGGGAATCGCGCGGACCATCAAGCAGCACATCCGCGCGGCCACCGGGCTCAACTGCTCCATCGGCATCGCCCCCAACAAACTGCTGGCCAAGATCGCCTCGGATCTGGAAAAACCCGACGGGCTCACAAGCATTACCGAAGCGGATATCAAGACGCGCATCTGGCCGCTTCCCGCAAGAAAGATCCCGGGCGTGGGGCCGGTCACGCAGGCGCGTCTGCACCGCATGGGGATCACCACCATCGGCGAACTGGCGGCTGCACCGCTCGAACGGTTGGTAGCGACGTTTGGCCCGGCCCATGGGGCCTTCCTGCATCGGGCGGCGCACGGGATTGACGAAAGCCCCCTGATCACCCACTGGGAGCCCAAGTCCCACAGCCGCGAGATCACCTTTCAGCACGACGTCGGTAGCCGGCAGACCCTGGCCCGGACGCTGGCAGCCCTCGCCCGGGCGGTGGCCGGAGATCTGCGGGCGGAGGGTTGCCAAGGCCGCACGGTGGGCATCAAGCTGCGCTTCGCCGATTTCGAGACCCACACGCGGGAAAAGACGCTCGCTGCCGCGACCGATGCCGAGGCGGTGATCCGCAGCACCGCCTTCGAATGCCTGGGCCGGATCGAACTCAAGCAAAAGGTACGACTGCTGGGGATACGGGTGGGGGGACTGGAAAAGACGGAGACGGACCATGCGGGCAGCGGGATGGGTTGACCGACTGGGCGGGCGGTTTTCCGCGGAACTCGGGATCGACCTCGCTGCCGACCGGGAAGCGGAGATCACCAAGTGGTTTCTGGCCGCCATCCTCTTCGGCGCGCGTATTTCGAAGGTCATCGCCGCCAACACCTACCGGGCGTTCGAACGGGCGGGCGTGCTGACCCCGCAACAAATCATGCAAACCGGCTGGGACGGCCTGGTGCGGATTCTCGACGCCGGCGGCTACGTGCGCTACGACTTCAAGACCGCCACCAAACTTCTGGACGTGTTCGGCGCCCTGCGCAACCGCTATGGGACACTTGAGACTCTGCACGCGGTCGCGGCCAATGCCCGTGATCTGGAGAACCGGCTCAAGGGGCTGGGGAAAGGCGTCGGCGAGGTGACGGTGGGCATCTTTCTGCGGGAAATGCGGGGCGTGTGGGAAAAGGCGCAGCCGCCCCTCTCGCCGCCCGCCATTGCGGCGGCGAAGGATCTGGGGCTACTCGCGCCCCCGATCGAAGACCCGCAAGCCGCCCTTGGCTTGCTCATGGAACACTGGATTCGTGACGGTGGAAACAGGCGCAGCTTCGCCGACTTCGAAGCGGCGCTGGTGCGCCATGGCCTCGCGCTCAGACACCGCCACCGGCGCTCGCCCTGAATTTCCTGGCGGGATCCGCTGGCCTGCCAGGAATATGTGCGTGGATCTATCACAGCCAGTTAGCTTGAGTTCGGCGTCCCAGGCGGTCAGCCCGTCAGCACGGACATATGGGTCTGGATCATCATCGCCCACTCGCGCCTCGGATCCTGGAAACGGCTCCAGAACTTCGCTGATCCAGATCAACAGGCTGCCGCACAGCGCCGCCACCGCGCGCGCCGCAGCCAGGTGCTGGGGAGCCAGCCC
>JBATEM010000371.1:0-1666 GCA_049664005.1 Candidatus Macondimonas sp. | reverse complement strand
TAATTTGAGAAAAACCCAAGCGCGCTGACGATGTGGCTGCCGAGCTTCTCATATTCAATCGGGATGAGGAAAAACCATCCCAGGATCAGCAAGCTCGCGCACAGGGCGGCGAGAGCTGGGATGATTCTGCGCGCGCGCGCCAGATAAAAGCGGGAAACAGAAAATCCAGTGGCCGTTTTTGAACGACCCAGGCCCTGGATGACTATGCCGGTCATGAGAAATCCGGAGATTGCAAAAAAAAGATCAACCCCCACAAATCCACCCCTGAAGCCGGGAATTTCGAAGTGATAGAGGATGACGACTGCAACGGCCAAGGCCCTTAATCCATTGATGTCTTTTCGGAAGCCTTCTATTTGTGTGGTGTGTGGCAATGGCTGGCCTTTTTGGTGTACCCGAGGAGAACAATTGCTCACGTGGACGTGCGCAAGCGGGAATTATATGTTGTGCAAGCTGGATTCAAACAAAAAGGCCCAATTCTGGCGGTGATGTTACTGTCTCTGGCCGGCGATCACCGGGCAAAGGTGAACTCAGGGCTTATTGATCTGCGGCAGGAGGGGGTCTTGCAGCAGCGCATGGAAAGCGGAGACGGCGTGGGATGGCGTGCGATCCCGATGGATCACCAGTCCCAGTCGGCGACGCACGGCAATCGGTGGAAGCTCGACGGCGATCAGATCGGCTCCGGCGAGGGTGCAGGGCAGCAGGCTCCAGCCCAGTCCGACGGCGACCATCATGCGGATGGTTTCCATGTAGTTGGTCTGTAGCCGCACCCTCAGCTTGAGTCCCCGTCGGGAAAACGCCTGTTCGATCAGCGTGCGGGTATAGGTATCGGCCTCGGGGAGTATCGCCGGGTGGGCGGCCAGCGCTTCCGGGCTGAGGGGGTTGATGCCGGCCAGGGGGTGGTCGGGGGCAAACATGACCACCAGCGGATCGTCCCACAGCGGTTCGGCGCGCAGTTGCGGCGCAGGGGCCAAGGGCAGCGTGACCACGCCCAATTCCAGCATGCCATCGGCAACTGCCGCACACACCTGTTCCGAATCCATGAAGCGGATGTCCAGGTCCACCGCCGGATAGGCGCGCGCGAAGCGGCGCAGAAAGGGAGGGAGGCGGCGCAGGCCGATGTGGTGACTGGTGCCGATCTTGAGCGGGCCCGAGACGGTGCCGGACAGGTCCGCCACCACGCGTCGGCATGCGTCCACGCCTTGCAGGATGTCCCGCGCCCGGGGCAACAGCGCCCGGCCCGCTTCGGTCAAGGCAATGCCGCGGCCGATTCGATCGAAGACCGGGGCGCCCAGATCCTGTTCCAAGGCGGCGATGCGTTTGCTGATCGCCGGCTGGGTCAGGTACAGGTTCGCGGCGGCCCGGGAAAAAGAGCCTTCGCTGGCGACAGCCACGAAGGCGACGAGGGCGTTCAGGTCCATCATATGAAAATATGGAATGCCTTGAATAAGAAAGATGAATTGGAATTATAGCGGCTCCGGCCCGTAGAATCGTCAGGGACAGAATCACTGGGAGGCCATGTGTATGGCAGGCAAGACGCTCTTCGACAAAATCTGGGATGCCCATGTGGTCGATGTGGATGAAGGCGGCACCGCGCTGCTCTACATCGACCGCCAACTGGTGCATGAAGTGACCTCGCCGCAGGCCTTCGACGGACTGCGTCTGGCCG
>JBATEM010000370.1:0-2960 GCA_049664005.1 Candidatus Macondimonas sp. | reverse complement strand
CCGAAATCCCACTCCGTCACGCGCTCCCGATCCCAGGGTGTCGCTCCCGCCGGCGCCGGCGCAGGCTTCACCGTTGGCGCGGCAATCCGGCCATCGCCGCGCAAAGCCGCCTGCAGGTCACGCAGATCGCGCCCCGCAGCCAATACCGCACCATCCGGCGCCAGCACTTCAAAGCGCATGCGCAAGGCATCCGGCAGCTCCGCCTCCGGCCAATCCGCCTCCGGCACCTGCACCCCGGTCATGCGCGCCAGCGCCTGGCTCAGACCGGTCCGCAGCGGGACATCCGGCTGCTCCAGCAGGACTTCGGTCGCCGCCTGGGCAAAATGGGGCGCGGGGATGAAATGACGGCGCAGGGATTTGGGCAGCGCGCGGATCAGGGCTTCCACCTTCCCGGCCAGCATACCGGGCACCAGCCGCTCGAAGTTCTCCGGACGCAGCGGGCCCAGCGCCGGCACCGGGATCTGGACCGTCACCCCATCCTCAGGGTCACCTGGCTCGAAACAATAACGCAGGCGCAACGGAATCCCCGCCACGTTCATTTGGTCCGGATAGGCGCGACCATCCGCCCAAGCCGAATCCGGCCGCACCAGATCTTCACGGGTCATGAACAGCAGACGTGGATTATCCCGTTCGACTGACTCGCGCCAGCGCTCGAACATCGCCATGTCATGGAGGTCGGCAGGCAGCCGGCGGTCGTAGAACACAAAGGGCGCCTCCTCGTCCAGCAGCGCTCCCGGTTGGCGCAGCTTGGCCTCGTCTTCGCGCACAGACGCTTCCAGCGCACGGTTATGCGCCAGGAAGCCGCCCCGGGTGCGGCATTCCCCTGCAGCCAGCCCGTCGCGGATGAACAGGGTACGGGACAGCGCCGGATCGATCGGCCCATAGTTGACCGGGCGCCGGGCGCTCAACACCAGCCCATGCAAACTGGTCTGCAGGAACGCCCCGACCCGTCCGGCGCGCGGCTGCCAATGTGGCTCCAGATAGCTGCGCTTGACGAGGTCGCCCGCCACAGCCTCCACCCATTGCGGTTCGATGGCCGCCACCGTGCGGGCATACAGGCGCGTGGTCTGCACCAGTTCGGCGGCCATCACCCAATCCGGTCGCTTCCTGGCCAGCCCCGAGCCGGGATGAAGGTGAAAACGCACTCCGCGGGCGCCCTGGTAATCCCCTTCCTCGCGCTTGCGGCCGATGCGACCCAGCAGGCCACTGAGCAAGGCCTGATGGATCACCGCCTCCGGGGCAGGCTCCTGATTCACCCTCAGCCCCTGTTCATGGACCAGTTGCAACAATTCCCGATGCACGTCGGCCCATTCCCGCATGCGCAGGGCGGACACCAGATGGTGCTCGCAAAACGCCCGCCGGGCCGCCCCCGAAGCCCCCCCGGCGCGCCAGGCCTCCCACAAGCCGAGATAACTCAGGAAATCCGAGCGTGGATGACGAAACTGCGCCTGGCGGGCATCGGCCAGGGCAGCCTTTTCCGGTGGCCGCTCCCGGGGATCGCCCACGGCCAGGGCGCTGGCGATGATCAACACCTCATGCAGGCAGTGCAGTTCGGCGCCGCCCAGCACCATGCGGCCTATCATCGGATCCACCGGCAGGCGGGCCAGATCGTGGCCGCGCCGGGTCAGCCGTCCCGCTGCGTCGAGCGCCTCCAGCTCGCGCAACAGCTGCAAGGCATCGTTGACATAGCGCGCATCCGGGGGGTCGGGGAACGGGAAAGCGTCGATTTCCCCAAGCCGCAAGGCCTTCATCTGCAACACCACACTGGCCAGATTGGTGCGCAGGATTTCCGGATCGGTGAAGCGCGGCCGGGCCAGGTAATCGGCCTCGCCATACAGACGGATACAAATGCCCGGCGCGGTGCGGCCGCAACGGCCGGCGCGCTGGTCGGCGCTGGCCTGGGAAATCGGCTCGATGGGCAGGCGTCCCACCTTGGTGCGGTGACTGTAGCGGCTGATGCGGGCCAGGCCCGTATCGATCACATGACGGATGCCGGGGACGGTGAGGGAGGTTTCGGCCACGTTGGTGGCGAGTACGATGCGGCGCAGGCGGTGCGGCCGGAACACCAGATCCTGATGACGCGCCGCCAAGCGGGCGTACAAGGGCAGGATTTCCGTGCCCGGCAGATCCTGGCGGCGCAGTGCCTCGCCCAACTCCCGGATATCCCGTTCCCCGGAAACGAACACCAGCAGGTCCTCTCGACCGGCCCGGTCCAGTTCGGTCACCGCCTGGAGCACGCCGTCCACCACGTCCCGGCTGCTGCGGGGATCCTCGTCCAGTGGGCGATAGCGAATCTCCACCGGATAGGTGCGCCCGGCCACGGAAAAGATGGGCGCGCCGTCGAAATGGTGGGCAAAGCGCTCCGGATCGATGGTGGCCGAGGTGATGATGAGCTTCAGGTCGGGCCGGCGCGGCAGCAGGCGCTTGAGGTAACCCAACAGGAAATCGATATTGAGGCTGCGCTCATGGGCCTCGTCGATGATCAGGGTGTCGTAAGCCCACAGCATCCGGTCCCGGGTCAGCTCGGCTAGCAGGATGCCGTCGGTCATGACTTTGATGAAGGGATCGGGGCCCAGTTGCTCGGCAAAGCGCACCTGATAGCCGGCCGCCTCGCCCAGCGGCGAGCCCAGTTCCTGGGCCAGGCGGGTGGCCACGGTGCGGGCCGCCAGCCGGCGCGGCTGGGTATGGCCGATCAAGCCCCGCACCCCTCGTCCCGCTTCCAAGCAAAGCTTGGGAATCTGGGTGGTCTTGCCCGAGCCGGTGGCACCGCAGATCACCACCACCGGATGCGCCGCGATGGCGGCCACCAGCGCCTCCCGCGCGCCGCTGATGGGCAGCTCGGGCGGATACTGCAAGACGGGCAGGCGCTGGCGACGGCCTGCGCAGGCGCTGAGGCTGGTCTCGATGCGCCTGGCCAGATCAGCCGCCAGGGTCTCCCCCGTTCCGCCCCGCTGCTGCGC
>JBATEM010000369.1:0-2131 GCA_049664005.1 Candidatus Macondimonas sp. | reverse complement strand
GGCCCAGCGTTCCAAGCAAGATCGGGACCGTTTGCCAATCGACTGATTTCGAATCGAAAACGAGTGCCAAGGGAAAGCGGCATGTCGCGTTTGTCCGCTTCGCGACACGCGTTCGATGGGGGTTGGCAATCAATCTGGACCGGGCGGCGGCGGGGGAGAAAGGCGACTGCGCGAGGCTTGGCGAGCCTCAACCTTGTTGCCGCAACAACCCCCGCAGCGCGTCCAGCGGGCGCGTGTTGAGCACGTCCGCGGCCTCCAGCCAGCCGCGGCGGGCCTGGCCGATGCCGTAGTCGAGGTTGGCAAAATCATGCACGCTGTGGGCGTCGGAGCTGATGGCGACGAGAACGCCTTCTTCCCTGGCCATGCGGGCCTTGACGTCGGTGAGGTCGAGCCGCTTGGGCTGGGCGTTGAGTTCCATAAAGCATCCGCACGCGCTGGCGCCGCCTCGCGAAATCCTCTGGATTAGGAGGGAACGCACCGTGCAATTCGAACGGAATCCTTCGGAAGAATATCGCCAGCGCCATCACCCATGGGCTGGCGGTGCTCCTCGCCATCGCGGGCGGCACCAGCCTGATCGTGCTGTCCGCGAACCACGCCGGCGCCCGTGAGGTCATCAGCGCGGCGGTCTTCACCGCGACGCGGGTGGTGATGTACGTGGCCTCCTCGCTCTACCACGCCATCTCCCAACCCCGCACCAAGCAGCGTCTCAAGGTGTTCGACCACTGCGCGATCTTCCTGCTGATCGCGGGTACCTATGCGTCGGCGCGGGACTGTCGGCGCCGGCGCGCGGATGGCGGGCGCGTCGCAAATCCGCCAAAACGGACGCGGGTTTCTCGAAAAATCTGAGAAATATGCTTCAAGATATTGATTGTTAGTACTGGAGGAATCGGCACTTCATTTGCTAGGTGAGGGGGCCGGAGCCGTTCCGTACCGGCATGCGTGCCGCCAGACCCATGAAGGAGTCGATGATGTCCGAGGCAAGCTTCCGCCGGATTGCGGCCGATCAGGCACTTGCCTTCATGGCCTCGGCGTCCGGCCGGGGTCAGCCTTACGCCCTGTTCGACACGCGCGATGCTGCCAGCTATGCGCAGGACCACCTGCCCGGCGCCCACCGGCTCTCCGAGCGCGATCTGGGCGACTGGATCGGCCGGTTGCCGCGCGCCGAGCCGGTGCTGATCTACTGCTACCACGGCAATGTCAGCCAGGTGTTCGCCCAGGGCTTCGCCGATTTCGGTTTTGCCGAGGTCTACAGCATCGACGGAGGCTTCCAGGCCCTGGCACAGGCCCAAGCAATGATGCGATCCCAATCCGCCGGGCGACCGGCGCCGAGCCCGGCGCTGCAGGCGTTCATGGCGGAGGAGGGGTGCGCTTTGGTGCGGATCGACGCCGCGGCGGCGCACGGCATGACGCCGCTGATGAAGGCCGCGCGCGCGGCGCGCCTGGATTTGGTGGATGAGCTGATTGATCTCGGCGCCGATCTGGAGGCGCGCAATAGCGATGGCAACACCGCGCTGTGGCTGGCCTGTTTCGGCGGCGATGCCGCCGTCGTGCAGCGGCTGATCGCGGCCGGCGCGCGGCTCGATAACCAGAACGACACCGGCGCCACGGCGCTGATGTATTGCGCCTCCAGCGGCCGCGACGGGCTGGTCGAGCTGCTGCTGGGCGCTGGCGCCGACGCGCGCCTGCAGACGCAGGATGATTTTCGCGCCGTGGATCTCGCCGCCACGGCAGGCAGCCTGCGCCTGTTGCGTCATACGGCCTGACGTGATGACCTCGCAAAACACCCGCGCCGAGACGCTGGATGTGGCCATCATCGGCGCTGGTCTGTGCGGTCTGCAGCTGGCCACGCTGCTGCAGACCTCGGGCCGCCGCTGCGCGATATTCGAGGCCCGTATGCGCGTCGGCGGGCGCATTCTCACCCTCGCCGACGGCGCGATCGACCTCGGTCCCACTTGGTTCTGGCCGCGCACCCAGCCGCGGATGGCGCAGATCGTGGCAGCGCTGGGCTTGTCCAGCTTCGCACAGCATGACGACGGCCGGGTGCTGTTTCTTGATGCGTCGGCCGATGCCCCGCGCACGGTGGCGGCCGCAGATCTGCATGGGGGCGCGCAGCGCCTCGACGGTGGCATGG
>JBATEM010000368.1:0-2336 GCA_049664005.1 Candidatus Macondimonas sp. | reverse complement strand
CGGCGCCCGTGGCGCCGCTGATCGATCCGGTCTTTGGCCAATCGCCCCACCCTCTGAATCCAGACCAGCAGGCCGCCGTGGACGCGTTACGGGCGGCGCATGGCTATGCCCCCACCGTCCTGGAGGGGGTGACGGGCAGCGGCAAGACCGAGGTCTATCTGCAAGCCCTGGAAACCGTGCTGCAGGCTGGCCGGCAGGTCCTGATCCTCACCCCCGAGATCGGGCTGATTCCGCAGCTTCGCCAACGCCTGCAGGCGCGTTTCAGCGCGTCCATGGCCCTGCTCCACTCGGGAATGACCGAGCGCCAGCGCCTTAACGGCTGGCTGGCGGCGCGCAGCGGCAGCGCACGCATCGTCCTCGGCACCCGTTCCGCCATCTTCACACCGCTGCCCGAGCTTGGCCTGATCGTGGTGGATGAGGAGCATGATGCGGCCTACAAACAGGATGACGGCCTGCGCTACTCCGCCCGCGATCTTGCCCTGTGGCGCGCACGCCAGCACGCGCTACCCATCGTGCTGGGCTCGGCAACCCCCTCCCTGGAATCCTTCCATCGCACGGAGCGGGGTGACTACCGCCTGCTCAGGCTGCCGTTGCGGGCCGGTAGCGCCCAGGAACCCCGCATTCAACTCATCGACATGCGTCCCCATGGCGTACCCGACGGCCTGTCTCCCGCATTGCTGCAGGCCATCGAGCGGGAACTGGCCCAGGGCGGCCAGGCGATGCTGTTCCAGAACCGCCGGGGATACGCGCCGATGCTGCGCTGCCGCGCCTGTGGTTGGATCGCCGGTTGCCCCCATTGCGATGCGCGCATGACCCTGCATCGGGAAGCCGGCAAGCGCGACCTGTTGATTTGCCATCACTGCGGATTTCGCCGTGCCAGCCCCGCTCACTGCCCCGACTGCGCCCACCCAGCACTGGATTTCATGGGCATGGGCACCGTCCGCGTGGAAGAGGCCCTGCGCGCTCACTTCCCCCATGCCCGCGTGGCGCGTATCGACCGTGACAGCACCCGCCGCCAAGGCAGTCTGGAACGCATGCTTGGCGCCGCCATTCGAGGCGAGGTGAATCTGCTGATCGGCACCCAGATGCTCGCCAAGGGCCATCACCTGCCCCATCTCGCCCTGGTTGCCATTCTGGACGTGGATCAGGGACTGTACAGCCCCGATTTCCGCGCCAGCGAACGTACGGGCCAACTGGTGGTGCAGGTCGCCGGTCGGGCGGGGCGGGAATTGCGCGCGGGCACCACCTTGATCCAGACCCACCGCCCCGATCATCCCTGGCTGCGGCAATTGCTTACCGAAGGCTATCCCGCCTTTGCCCGCACCCTGCTGGCGGAACGCCAACAGGCGCATTGGCCTCCATTTACCCGCCTGGCCCTGCTCCGCGCGCAAGCGCCCGAGCTTCAACGGGCGATTGATTTCCTGGCTCGGCTCCCCACACTGCTGGCGCCACCCTCCGAACTGCAGATCCTCGGCCCGGTTCCCGCTCCCATGGCGCGCCGGGCCGGCGCCCATCGTGCCCAGCTGTTATTGATCGCCCCCTCGCCCGTCCCGCTGCACGCCTACCTGGATCGCCTGATGCCACAACTCGGCACGTTGCCAGAAAGCCGGCAGGTGCGCTGGTCCCTCGACGTGGACCCCCAGGACCTGTTCTGAGCGCGCATCCCCACGCGGCATTCAAGCCCGCCCTTGTCGAGCCGACTAATACACCAGATCCCCGCCATGAGGCCGGGGCAACGGTCACGGACCCGGCAACTCACAGGGGAAGGAACACAATGCGCGCGCATCGACTCAAAACAAATCGACACGTCCGGGCAACCGCCCGGCCACTGGATCGGCGGGACCTCCATCGCTGGCTGTTGCTGGGGGGCATGGGGTTGGGGCTGACCGCACTCGCCCTGGCGCCGCTGGCCCAGGCGGAGGACCTGATGGACATCAACGGCCAGCCGCGCTGGGTGGCAGCCCTGGAGATTCCCTTTGACATGACCGGCGGCAGGGATGCGGCGCCTCGTCTGCATTTTGCCCTGGAAAACCACCGCAGCCTGGAAAACGGCCGTCATGTCGCCAGCGTGGGCTATCAGTGGGTCCTGGGAGACGGGGCCCAGGATCAACGCCAGCAAGGCTTCTATGCCGGCAACGAGTTTGCCTATGCAGAAACAGGGTTTGAACTGGATACCGCGCCCGCGCTGTTTTACCGCGGCGGGAAGATGGTGTTCAACGACCAGTCGCACACGGAATTCAGTCAGCTTTCCACAGGCGCCAAGGGTGTCCTGGTGCTCGGCGCCCTGGTCGGCGTTGTCCTGGCGGTTTCGAACGGAACCAGCAGCGAGGGGCCTG
>JBATEM010000367.1:0-1573 GCA_049664005.1 Candidatus Macondimonas sp. | reverse complement strand
CTCAAGCGTGCCCCTCACGTGTCGATACCTTAAAGGCCGCGAAATGATTCGCCGGCTGTGTGTTGTGGATACTTGAGGAGACACTGATGAAGATCAAAATGCTGTCGATGACCTGTGCCATGGCCCTTCTGCCTTTGGCGGTCCAGGCGGAAATGAACCCCATGAGCGAACCAGCGCTGTCGGATGTACATGGCCAGGCGCTGAGCATTCTTCGCGACAAGGGACGCAGTTTCGCGCTGGACACCACGGCCAATACGATGTCCTTCAGCAAGGGCAGTCTGCTGGATGTAGACGCCAGCGGCACCTTGTTTGGTTACGGCGTCACCCTCGACAATCTGGGCTGGAATCGCACACGGGGCTTCTCGCTAGGCTGGACCCCCCCAGTTATCCCGTAAATGACCTGGTGGGTTGGCGAAGAGACCCATCGCCAACCCACCTTCCCTCGATCTATCATTTTTCCATAGCAAAAAGCCCGCATGCGCGGGCTTTTTTCAACCAGGATTCGACTCCGAATTCAGCCGCGAATCTTGCGCAGCCGCTCCAGCATCTGCAGCTTGGCTATTGCTTCCGCCAGCTCGGCCTGGGCATGGGCGTAATCGATGTCGGAGCGGCGCTGGCTCAAGGCGTCCTCGGCGCGACGTTTGGCTTCCAGCGCCGCGGCCTCGTCCAGATCCTTGGCGCGCAGGGCGGCATCGGCCAGCACCGTCACCTTGAAAGGCTGGATCTCCAGAATACCGCCGGACACAAAGTAATGCGCATCCTGTCCCTGCTCATCCCGCACCCGCACCTCTCCCGCACGCAGCTTGGTCAGCAGGGGGGCATGACGGGGCGCAATGCCCACATCCCCCTCCACGGCTGGCGCAAAGACCATGCTGGCGCTGCCCGAGAAAATCTCACCTTCCGCACTGACGATATCGACGTCGATCTGGCTCATCTCAGCTCACTCCCGCAATGGATCACAGGCGCTTGGCCTTCTCCACCGCTTCCTCGATGCTACCGACCATGTAGAAGGCCTGTTCGGGCAGGCTGTCATACTCGCCGCCCAGGATGCCCTTGAAGCTGCGGATGGTGTCCTTGAGGGACACATACTTGCCCGGCGAGCCGGTGAAGACTTCGGCCACATGGAAGGGCTGCGACAGGAAGCGCTGAATCTTGCGGGCACGGGACACTGTCAGCTTGTCTTCTTCGGACAGCTCATCCATGCCCAGAATGGCGATGATGTCGCGCAGTTCCTTGTAGCGCTGCAACACATTCTGCACACCGCGGGCGGTGTTGTAGTGTTCCTCGCCCACCACCAAGGGATCCAACTGACGGCTGGTGGAGTCCAGCGGATCCACAGCAGGATAAATGCCCAGCTCGGCAATCTGACGCGACAGCACCACGGTCGCATCCAAATGGGCAAACGTGGTCGCAGGAGAGGGATCGGTCAGGTCGTCCGCCGGCACGTACACCGCCTGGATGGAGGTGATCGAACCGGTCTTGGTCGAGGTGATGCGTTCCTGCAGGCGCCCCATTTCCTCGGCCAGCGTCGGCTGGTAGCCCACCGCCGACGGCATGCGGCCCAGCAACGCGG
>JBATEM010000366.1:0-2381 GCA_049664005.1 Candidatus Macondimonas sp. | reverse complement strand
GCCGGGAGCAGCACGGCAAATTCCTCGCCGCCATAGCGCGCCACCAGATCGCCGCTGCGTCGAATGCCGCCACTGATCAGCTGGGCCACTTCCTGCAGACAGGCATCGCCGGCGAGATGCCCGTAGTGGTCGTTGTACTGCTTGAAATAGTCGATATCGATGAGCAACAGCGCCATATGTTCATGCGCAGTGCCATGGCGATCCGTGATGCGATCACCGGCCGCGCGTTGGGCGCGTCGCCACTCCTCGCGCAAGGATTCATCAAAACGCCGACGATTGGCGACATGGGTCAACCCGTCGATCATCGAAAGCTGATGCAAACGGGCATTGGCGGTTTCCAGGGCGCGCCCCTTTTCATCCAGGGCCTCGGTTTGTTCCCAGATCAGGTCGTGGTTTTCCCGCTGCTGGCGCAATAAGTCGGTGATCCGACGCTTGATGGTTTGCTGATGACCATTGGCGATGGCACCAATCAGCCAGCTCACCCACCACGCCGCCCAGAAAAACCCGAACAGAATCGGCGAGATGGCCGTTGCGGGCGCAAGGAAAAGATAGACCAGCAAGATGCCGATCTGTATCGCACAGCCGACCAGCAAGGTCGGCGCAAATCCCACGTTGAGCCCGAGGAAAGCCGTGGCGGTCGGTCCCAACAACATCATCAGCATGGCGCCGTACAATGAAACGCCATCCAACAGGACCACGGCCAGCGCGCACGTCATATGCCCGAGAGTGAATACCAGGTCCGCCGTTCCCAGAGACCAGGGGAAGCGCTGGCAAAGGCTGGTGCGAAAATACAGATACTGACTCAGAAGCCAGATTGAAACGATGATCATCAGGCCATACTGGGCCGTGAGCGACAGTTGGATCAGCTCATATCGCCGCGCAACCGCCGCTAGGCCAAAGAGCATCGCCCAGATCAGCAACGCATAGGGGACACCGCGCAAGGCTTCGCGGCGGCGCCGCAACTCCCGCTCCGCCGCCTGGGGACTGGCGTCCATCTCCCGCAGGGGCATTTCAGGAAGCGCGGCATCGGCTGCCAAGCCCGCCTCAATAGGCACGGAGGTCTTCATGCGGCACCCGCCACGGGGGCCGCGATCACCCAGCGATTGCGCCCTTCGCGCTTGGCCTCATACAGGGCCGCATCGGCCCGTTCCAGCAAGGCCTGTGGATTGACGGGGTTGTCCCCGCCGGTCGCAACCACGCCAAGACTTATGGTGACGCAGTCGCTGGCCGAAGAGCCGGCGTGGGGAATGGCAAGACCCTCGACCGCGCGACGCATCCGCTCGGCCACCACCGTAGCGCCGTCCGCTGGCGTCCCCGGCATCAGCACCGCAAACTCCTCTCCACCATAGCGGGCCACCAGGTCGGTGGCACGGTTTACCGCGCCGATGATGGCTTGGGCAATCCGCCGCAGACAGTCATCCCCGGCCACATGGCCGTAATGGTCGTTATAGGCCTTGAAATGATCCACATCGATGAAAATCAGCGCCAGCGCCTCGGGATCGATCGGCTTGCGGGCCGGTTCGCGGCTCACCACGGCTCGCTGGCGACGGCCCCATTCTTCTCCCATGGCCTCGTCAAATCGCCGGCGATTGGCCACATGCGTCAAGCCATCCACCATGGACATCTGCTTGAGGGTCGTGTTGGCCTGCTCCAGTTCAACGGTGCGCTCATCGAGCCGTGTTTTCTGGTCCCGGATGATGTCGGTCGCTGCCTGTTGCTGCCGGAATAAATCCAGAATCATGTATTTCTTGCGGATATTGATGCCGTTGACCGCTGATCCAATGGCCCAGCTCACCAGGACAATCGTCAGGAACAGAAAAAACTCAGGGGGGGACAAGGTCCATGGCGAAGGGGGCAATCCCAGGTAAGCCAACGCCAACACCCCACACAGCCCGACCCCCATCGCCAGGGTGGGCCGAAAACCGAAATTCAGCCCGAGAAAGGCGGGTCCGGCCGGCGCGGCCATCGCCAGCAGCAACACCGAGAGATAGCTGAACCGGTCCAGGAAAAGGTAGGCCACCACCAACACGGCGTGCGCCAAAATACTGATGATTCCGACCGTACCGAAAGAAACCCCCGTTCGCACGCACAAGGGGGTACTAAAGTACAGGTAATGCGCCAGAACAATTACGATCACCCCCCCGTACAGAGGAGCGCTTTCGTCCCACCCCAGGCCCGTCAGGCCGTACCACTTGGCCAGCACCTGCAACAAGGCAATCGCCAACCAGACGGGCAAGCTCATCAGGGTGGCCCGGCGGGCCACACGGCGCTTACGGTCGAGATTTTGCGTTTCCATGGGTTTGTCCAATCCGCGCGCCTTACCCACCAAACGGTGACGCTTGGACAGGTTAGCGGGCGCCCAGGGGCGGATCTTTAGGATC
>JBATEM010000365.1:0-5321 GCA_049664005.1 Candidatus Macondimonas sp. | reverse complement strand
CCATCGAAGGAAACCGTCAGATCCTCGATCGCCAGCAGAAAATCCGTATTGGATGCGGTATTGGGGGTCATGCGCGGATCTCCTCATTTCACGGTGTTGGGGCTTGCATCCGAGGATGGCCGGGCGAGGGCGGGTCGGCGACTGCGCAGGGCGTTCCAGGCCCGTGGCGCGTAGGTTTCATACAATCCCGCCAGCCCCCGGGGGAACAGCAATACCGCGGCGATGAACAGGCTGCCCATGAGATAGAGCCACAATTCCGGGAAGGACTCGGAAAACACCGTCTTGGCGTAGTTGACGAGCAGCGTGCCGTAGACCGCGCCGATCAAGGAGTAACGCCCTCCCACCGCGGCGAAGATCACCATCTCGATGGAAGGCACCACGCCCACGAAGGAGGGCGACATGAAGCCCACCTGCAGGGTGAACATCGCCCCGCCAATCGCCGAAATGGCGGCCGAGACACAGAAGATGAAAATCTTGATGTTGGCCACGTCATAACCGGAAAACCGCACGCGGTCTTCCTGGTCACGCATGGCCACCAGCAGCAGCCCCAGCTTGCTGGTCAGGATCAGGCGGGCGAGCAGGATGACCGCGAGCAAGAGGCCGGAAGTCACGAAATAGAGCAGCCATTTCGCCTCGTCGCTGCGGATGTCCCAACCCAGCAGCGTGCGCAGGTCGGTGATGCCGTTGATGCCGCCGGTATAGCCCTGCTGGCCGACGATGAGGATGGTCAGGATGGAGGCGATGGCCTGGGTGATGATGGAAAAATACACCCCACCCACGCGCCGCTTGAACAGGGCGAAGCTGACCAGCCAGGCGAACAGCATGGGCACTGCCACGATCGCGATCAAGGTGAGCGGCAGGCTGTAGAACGGTTTCCAGAACCAGGGCAGCGCGGTGATCTGGTTCCAGTCCATGAAGTCCGGGATGCCCGGCGTGGTTTGGATGGCGGTATTGGCGGGATTGGACGCTTCCAGTTTCAGAAACATGGCCATGCAATAGCCGCCCAGACCAAAAAAGATCCCCTGGCCGAGACTCAGGATGCCGCCATAGCCCCAGCACAGCACCAGACCCACGGCGACGAAGGCATAGGTAAGGTATTTGCCCACCAGATTGATGCGGAAATTGTCCAATCCGATGGGCAGGACCACGAGAATCAAGGCCGCGAGGACCAGAAAGCCCGCCAGCCCCGAAGGACCACCAAAAAGCTTGTGCAACAGGATTTTCACGGTTCGAGCCTCACTTGACCTTGGGTTAGCGCCGGATGCGCAGGTTGAACAGGCCTTGCGGGCGCAGCATGAGGATGCCCACCACGATCAGGAGTGTGGTCACCTTGGCCATGGATCCGCTGGTGAAGAACTCCAGAATTGACTGGGCCTGGGCAATGGCGAACGCCGAGGCGATGGTGCCCAGCAGGCTCGCCGCGCCGCCAAACACCACGACCAGAAAGGTATCGACGATGTAGAGCGAGCCGCTGGTGGGACCGGTGGAGGCGATGGTGGTGAATGCCGCGCCTGCAATGCCGGCAGTGCCGCAACCGATGGCGAAGGTCATGCGATCCACTCGGGCGGTATCGATGCCCACACAACCGCTCATGATGCGGTTCTGGACCGTGGCGCGCACCCGCAGTCCCCAGCGGGAGCGGAACATGAACAGGAACACGCCTGCCGTGGTGACGGCGGTGAGGGCCATGACCACCATCCCGTTGATGGGAATATCGATGCTGTCGGTGACCGGGTAGGCCCCCAGCAGCCAGGGGGGAAGGGTGGGGCTGACTTCACGCGCGCCAAAGGTGGAGCGAAACGTTTGCTGCATGATCAGGCTCAGACCCCAGGTGGCGAGCAGGGTGTCCAGCGGACGCTTGTAGAGATGGCGAATCAGTCCCATTTCCACCAGATAACCGACGGCGAACGCAATCAGGAAGGCCAGGATCACGGCGATGAAAAAGGCATAATCCAAGAGTGCGGGAGCATGCAGTTCGGACCAGCGCGAGAGCAGGTAGGTGGTATAGGCGCCAATGGTGAGGAACTCGCCATGGGCCATGTTGATGACCCCCATCTGGCCAAAGATGATCGCCAGACCCAGCGCCATGAGCAGAAAGACACAGAAAAGGCTCAGCCCGCTGAACCCTTGCATGGCAAAAATGGAGCCGATTTCAGACCAGGTATAATCCGCCATGGTGGTTCACTCCCGAAAGATGTGGAGGCATGGACATCGGAGGCAGTGCGGCCTCCGATGTCCTTTGGTCTTCGTGTTTACTGATAGCCGGCGGGGAAGGGGTTGGGCTCGATCAGCTCGGACTCATAGACCACCTTGGCCTGGCCGTTGGCATCCCACTGGCCCACCCGCAGCTTGCTCCAGAGGTGGTGATTGGGATGGACCTTGACGTAGCCTTCGGGCGCGGTTTTCAGTTCGATGCCGGGCGAGGTCGCCACCACTTTGTCCACATCAAAGCTGCCGGCTTTTTCAACCGCCTCCTTCCACAACCAGGGGCCCAGGTAGGCGGCCTGGGTGACATCGCCGATCACGCTGTCAGCACCCCACATGTCTTTGAAGGACTTGACGAATTTCTGGTTGTTGGCGTTGTCCAGGCTCTGGAAATATTTCATCGCGGAGTAGAAACCCTTCATGTTTTCGCCGCCGATGCCCAGCACTTCATCCTCGGTCACGGAGATGGTGAGCAAGGTTTGCTTGTCGGCGTTGACGCCAGCGGCCTTGAGCTGCTTGTACCAGGCCACGTTGCTGCCACCCACCACGGCGCTGTAGATCACATCCGGTTTCTTGAGCTTCATCTTGTTGATCACCGAACCGAAGTTGGTGTGTCCCAGGGGGAAATACTCCTCTGCCACCACGGTGCCCTTGAGCACGTTCTCGATGTGCTTGCGAGCAATCTTCATCGAGGTGCGCGGCCAGATGTAGTCGGAACCGATCAGGTAAAAGGTCTTGGCATTCTTTTCCTTGGCGATCCAGTCCAGGCCCGCAAGGATCTGCTGGGTGGCTTCCTGGCCGGTGTAGATCACATTCTTGGACTGTTCCAGACCCTCGTAAAAAGTGGGGTAGTAGAGCAGGCCATTTTCCTTTTCAAAGACAGGTAATACCGCCTTGCGCGAGGCGGATGTCCAGCAGCCAAATACCGTGGCCACACGGTCCTGTACCAGAAGCTTCTTGGATTTTTCGGCAAAGGTGGGCCAGTCGCTGGCGCCGTCTTCCTGGATGATCTCGATCTTGCGTCCCAGGATTCCACCCATGTCATTGATCTGTTTGATGGCCAGTTTCTCGGCTTCCACCGAGCCGGTTTCGCTGATGGCCATGGTGCCAGTGATGGAGTGGAGGATGCCGACCTTCACCACCTGATCGGTCACGGCGAGATTGGTCGTATTGACCTTGGCTGTCGGGTAGTCGGCCGCCGTGGCGGATCCCGCCAGCCCCAGCAGGCCAACCAAGAGGATCTGCGCGAGTCGTCGGGCTTTGAACAGGGAGGGGGAGGCGAGGCAGGACGGGGAACGCATCGGCGCATCTCCTGATGGGGTTGGACAATGAACAGGGGAACGGCATGCACGTGACACAACCGTTGCAGACCGATGAGGCAAGGATTGAGCCAATTTTGAGTGAGGTGCTTTTGCGCCGGCCGAATCTTGCAAGTGACTGTAATTATTTGAATTCTCATCAAAGGCGTAGGGGAGAGTTTCTCGGCGTCCGGGCGGCGCGGCTGAGGTGCATTGACAATGTCAAGCTTTCGGCCGGAATGTCCGGTCAAATGACAATCAAATTCATGCAGCCTCGATTCCCAGCTTTTCCATGCGATAACGCAATTGCCGGGTGGTCATCCCCAGACGCCGTGCGGCCGCGCTTTGGTTGCCGCCACTGCCCCGCAAGGCTTCCAGAATCGCCTGGGATTGGGTGGGCTGGACTTTCAGATAGCGCCGCGGCCCCAGGTCATGGTTGTGGTGGGTTGCCTGGTCTGCATAGCTGTCATTGACCTGCATACCCCGGCCGTGAAGATGCACCGTGGACTCATCGCGCAGGATGCGCTCGATCTGGGTGATGGTGACGGCTGTGCCGTCCACCATCACCACGGCGCGTTCCATCACGTTTTGCAATTGACGGATGTTGCCGGGCCAGTCGAAGGATTCCAATCGGCGCAAAACCCCTTTTTCCAGCACGACATTGCGTTCGTAGCGATGATTCAATTCATGCAGAAAATGCAGGACCAGGATCTTGATGTCGCCATTGCGTTCTCGCAGCGGCGGCAGGTAAATCGGCACCACGCTGAGCCGGTAGAACAGGTCGAGCCGGAACAGGCGTTCGTTGACCAATTTACGAAGGTTCACATTGGTGGCCGTGAGGACGCGGAAATCGACCGGGATCAGGCGGCTGGAACCCACCCGCTGCACTTGCCGTTCCTGCAGGACCCGCAGCAGCTTGGCCTGCAGTTCCAGGGGCATGTCGCCGATCTCGTCCAGAAACAGCGTGCCACCTGCGGCCGCCTCGATCTTGCCCTTCTGGGCGGCGTCGGCGCCGGTGAAACTGCCTTTCTCATGGCCGAAGAGCTCCGATTCCAGCAGCGTGGCGGGAATGGCGGCGCAGTTGATGCAGATGAACGGTCGTTCGCGCCGCTCGCTTTGCTGATGGATCATGCGGGCGAATTTTTCCTTGCCGGTGCCCGATTCGCCCAGCAACATCACCGGCGCTTCGCTGCGCGCGACCTGACCGGCTTGTTTCAGCGCTTCCAGCAGGGCAGCGCTTTCACCAATCACGCCATGAGCCAAGGCATTCTGCTGGACGGATTGCCACAGTTGCTGATTTTCCGTCACCAGTTGGGCGGTGCGCTGGCTGACAAATTGTTCGATGCGCATGACCTGCCCGATGGTCGCCGCAGCAATGCGCAACAGGGTCAGGTCATCATCGAAACGACCCCCATGGGCGCCATCTTTTTGCGCCGCCAGCACGGCGATGGGGCGGCCTTCCTCCAGAATGGGCACGGCCAGGAAGGCGATCGGGCCGATATAGCGGTCATCCCAGGCGGTGATGCGGGTGAGGTAGAGCGGTTCGGTCTGGATGTCGGTCACGAGTCCCGTGGTTCCTGTGCGCATCACATGGCCTGTGACGCCCTGGTTGAGCGGAACCGTATAGCCCCCTGCCTTGAGGTGGTCGCGCTCGAGTCCGTAGGAATAGCGCACCTTGAGATAGATCCCGCTGCGGTCCGGCACGCTGACCCGACTGCTGTTCAGGCCCCGCAACTGCGACAGCAGGCGCAGGATGGCGATGATGGTGCGCTCTGGATCGAGCCGTTTTTCCAGCAGTTTGGCCATTTCCAGGATGAG
>JBATEM010000364.1:0-3844 GCA_049664005.1 Candidatus Macondimonas sp. | reverse complement strand
GGTTAGTACCCAAGGCGGTGTGCATTTCATCCCAACGATCTTTGCCAGTCTTGGAGACGAAAGCCGACTTGATACTCTCTATGGCGCGGTAGCAATACGTAGCACAGTCAGTTGTATCGTTGATCGCACGAAGGAAATCACGCAAGGCCAGGCGAAAGAATATATTTTGATTTGCCAATTTAAAGGCGCGATTAAAGATCGGGATGTGTGGGTCAAAGCCAAGCAATTGATTCGGACTTGGGCCGGTCGGTCGAACCCCAAAGACGTGAGGTGTGCCATCCTCCTCCGTTACCTGAATTAGTTCGATTGAATAACCAGAGCCCAAGGAAAATCCAAGGGCGCCAATAACGATGATTGCAAAGTGCTCGGCGGCGATATATGCGGTCACCCAACCATCGATCGATGTGAGCTCCAAGAGCACCGTGACTTGTGATGAGTCGCACTGTGCTATCACTCTGCCTTGATCGGGTATCTGCCACTGAACCGGACCGAATCGGATGTCGGCTCTCTCCGGATGAACTCTGCCAGTTACAATGTAGCGCATATGCCACCTAACGAGGCAGTAGAAAAACCCCTGTTTTTCGCACGCCAGGGTGGCCCAGCTTTCGATTTTTCGAAGGGTGACGGGTTGAGGGTCGAAAGCGGGAGTTGATATTGCTTTTCATGCTGGAAACCCGTTTAAATCGTCCTGAGTGAACTGAATTGCGGCTTACGCCAAAAGCTGTTTTCGCAATCGGCTGCTGATGGGGCGAAGCGACTGAGGCAGTCCGAGTTAAGCGCCGTGTTCGGCATGTTCTTGGTGCTCTATGGGCATCAATCCGGCAACTAACGTTTCCGGGGCGATGTCTTGTTCATGGGGCCATGTTACTGCGCCAAACACTATATCTACCCGCGAGAAGTAATTCTTGTCTTGAAGCTCCCTGAATACCCCATGATTCAAGTACGGCTTTAGGTCAAAGATACCTTTCCGGCCATCCTCCAACTCGACGAAAATCTGGTAGTCGTCCAGCGCGCGCACCGTCTTTACATCCCAATACATAGCAACCTCAAAGTGGTTCGATTTTGTACGGCGTCTCTCCAGCGACGGCTAATGCCCAATCTGCCAGGAGTTCGTCTCGATGAAGCTCAATCCATGCTTGTACCAGGCGTAACTGTTTACGGGGTAACTCCCCCGCAAGCATCTCGCCATCGTCGATCCGCACCGATGCTTCAAATTCCGCATATCGCGCATGTATATGCGGCACACCGTGATGTTGATTGTCCAGAAAATACATCCGGATGATGATCCCATAGAACATTGAAATCACCGGCATGGTTTCGACATCTCCTTTTCGCGATCACACTTGGTTGGAAACGTATGACGGCAGGCATCCCCTGACCGCATATTACTCCAGAACGACTGGATAGGCGGTTTCCGGAGATCCTGACATGTTGGCGATCCTTCCTGATCTGGCCAGGCTCTACGACTCCCTGTTAACGCGGAAGGACGTGGCGGTGCAGCAGCGGCCTTACTTCCACAAGCGGCTGCGCTATTACTTGGATTTCTGTCAGAAATACAGCTTGGCGCCAACGGATCGATGGAGTGTTCCGGTCTTCGACGAGAAGCTGCGGAGCAAGAACCAGTCTGAAGCCCAGCGCCAACAGGCGCGGCAAGCGGTTGCTGTCTATTTCGAAGCCCTCGATTCCGGCAGGGCAGAGTTCACCCGTTCGTCAGCGGGTGGAAAAAACAGCCAAATCCGGATGGCTAAAAATCCCAAGGACAGGATTTGCGTATTTGGGGACGATCCCGCATGAAGGCGCGGCCGACTGGCCCGTATTTTCGGGTTTTCGAGACTCCCCGTGTCCCCGGTTCTCCGCAGGCGCTTGATATGGGTCAAATTGCTGCGGCTGTCATCGCCTACACTGGCCAGATCTACAGCGGCCACAAGGCCACTGATCACTTGGGAGAGCCGGTCATGTCGAAGATCCACCAGATTCGCCAAAGCCTTCAACACCAACTGGAGCAGTGGGGGGCCATGGCCGAATCCCTCGAGTTGCAGTTGACGCTGGGACGGGCTGAAGCCTTGCAACACTTCGACGAGCAGCGTCAGCGCCTGCGCACCCAGGCCCAGGAGCTGAAGAGTCGGCTGGCACAGCTCGATGAGCTCGGCGAAGACGCCCGGACGCGGGCGCAGGCTGCGCTGGAACATCTCGAAGTCCAGTTGGCACTGGCGCGGGCGGAAACCCGGGATGCCTATCTCGAACAACGTGACAAGCTCCGCCAAGCGATCCACGCCCTTGAAGAACGGCTGGACGAGGCAGCCGCCTCGGGCGGCGAGGGACTGGGGCAACGGATGGAGGCCGAATTGAAAATCTTTGCCGGGCATGCCGACCGGCTGCTGGCCGAACTGGAGGCCCTTGAATTCCAGTTCCAGGTCCATGCGGAAAGCGCCCGTCTACGTCTGGCAGACGCCAAGAATGCCTTGGTGTTGAAGATCCAGGCCTTTCGCAAGCAATTGGGTGAGCGACAGGGTCAGGCGAAGGAGCGGATGCAGCAGACCGAAGACGAACTGGGTCAGGCGGCTCGCCACCTGAAAGATGCTTTTTCCAGTCTGCTCGGGCACAAGTGATTCCCTGAGAACAGGGGAGGGTCGATGGACTCTCCCCTGCCAGGTGCCCTTTTCACCACCCGTCAAGCCGTCCTGTAAGCCCCGATGCGCGGGAACCAGTGGTGGTCGCCATCTTCCTCACAGCCGCTCGGCGATGTAGTCCACACAGGCCGCAAGGCTCGTCAGCTTGGGATAGTCCGCCTCGGGGATGTTGACGCCCATTTGCTTGTGGACGGCGGTGATGAAGTTCAGCAGATCCATCGAATCGATGTCGAGCTGGTCGCGCAGATCCACCTCGGGATCCATGGCTCCCGGATCCATCTCCGGGGCGATGGTGGCAAGGATGGTCAACAGGTTTGCTTGAATCTCGCTGCGATTCATAAACGCTCCGGGTGTTGCAGGTGTTCGGCGATGGCGGCAAGGAATTGGCCGCCCCGACGCCCGTCGCTGACGCGATGATCTGCGGCGAGGCTGGCGGTGAGAACCCGGCGTGGCACGATTCGGCCTTCCCATACCCAGGGACGTTCCGTCACCGCCCCGAAGCCCACAATGGCCACCTGGGGGGGATAGATGATGGGAAACACGCCTTCAACGCCCCGCTCGCCCAAGCTGCTGACCGTGATGGTGGGGTCGGACAGCTCCGAGCTGCGCAAATGCCCTGTGCGGGCGCGCTGCACCAGATCACGGAAGGCCGCCATCAGGGTCGTCAGGTCGGTATCCCGGGCGTTGTGGAGGGCCGGCGCGACCAGTCCACCCCCGCGCAGCGCCACCGCCATGCCCACATGAACCTCGGCGCTGGGAACAAACCCGCCATCCCGATAAAAGCCGTTGAACTCGGGGAATTTGTCCAACGCCACGGCCACGGCCTTGATCAGCAGGACGGCATAGAGCAGGCGTTCCTCCGGTGCCCGCTCGGCGTTGTGATCCTCCAGCCAGGCCAAGGCGGCTTCCATGTCCACCGGCAGGCTCAGGTAGTAATGGGGAATCTCGCGCTTGGAGCGGGCCATGGCGGCGGCGATGGCCTGGCGCATGGCGGCCAGGTCGCGGGCGGGTTCCATTGGCGCCGCCGCCTGGATGGTCCGGGCAGCGGCATCTACGTCTGCAAGGGTAATCACCCCCTCTGGCCCGGTGCCGACAAGCTGCGTTAAATCGACTCCCGCTGCCAGGGCACGGCGGCGCGCGGCGGGGGAAACCCGCAGCCGCGCTCCAACCACAGGTGCGGCTGGCGGCGGCGCGAGGGGTGGCATGGCAGGAGG
>JBATEM010000363.1:0-2186 GCA_049664005.1 Candidatus Macondimonas sp. | reverse complement strand
TGGGATGCATCCCCCGCCCGACCTCTACGGCGATCTTTCATCCTTATCCAGGTTTCGAGGGTTTCCCCATGGCCCAGGCCACTCATGCGCGTTTATTGATTCTCGGGTCCGGACCCGCCGGCTATACCGCGGCCATCTACGCCGCGCGGGCCAACCTCAAACCGGTGCTGATCACCGGCATCCAGATGGGCGGCCAGCTCACCACCACCACCGAAGTCGACAACTGGCCCGGCGGTCAGGAGGGCTTGCAGGGGCCGCAACTGATGGAAGATCTCAAGGCCCACGCCGAGCGTTTCGACACCCGGATCATCTTCGACCACATCCACACGGCGGACTTGCAGCAGCGCCCCTTCCGCCTTGCAGGCGACAGCGGGGTCTATACCTGCGACGCCCTGATCATTGCCACCGGCGCCAGCGCCCGCTATCTGGGGCTGCCCTCTGAAGAAGCCTTCATGGGCAAGGGGGTCTCGGCCTGTGCCACTTGCGACGGATTTTTCTATCGCAACCAGCACGTCGCCGTGGTGGGCGGTGGCAATACCGCGGTGGAGGAAGCCCTTTATCTGGCCAATATCGCCGCCCACGTCACGGTGATTCACCGCCGCGACCGCTTCCGGGCCGAGAAAATCCTGCAGGACAAACTGTTTGCCCGTGAGCGTGAGGGCAAAGTCACCCTGCTATGGAACCACGCGCTGGACGAGGTGTTGGGCGATCAATCCGGCGTCACGGGGCTGCGGGTACGCAGCACCGAGGGTGAAACGCAGGATCTCGCCGTCAATGGTGTGTTCATCGCCATCGGCCACACCCCCAACAGTAGCCTGTTCGAAGGGCAACTGGAGATGCAGGGGGGTTATCTGAAAGTCAAAAGCGGGTTGGAAGGCAATGCCACGGCCACCAGCATCCCCGGTGTCTTTGCCGCCGGCGATGTCATGGACCATGTCTACCGCCAGGCGATCACCTCGGCCGGCACCGGCTGCATGGCCGCCCTGGACGCCGAACGCTACCTTGACGATCTCGCGGAAACCTGATGCCTCGCAATCCGGGTCGGACGCCCCCGTTCGCGTCTCGGCCCGGTTCCCTTACAATGAACCCCTTCGCGCCATGACACCGCCAAAAAGGGGAATTCCAATGCACGCAAGCCTGGTTTTGATTCGGCATGGCAAATCCGTCTGGAATGCCCAGAACCGTTTCACCGGCTGGGTGGACGTGCCCCTGGCAGCCGAAGGCTGGGAAGAAGCGGCCCGGGCCGGCCGTCTGCTGGCAGATCGCAGTTTTGACATCGCCTTCAGTTCTCATCTGCAACGCGCCATCACCACCTTGCAGGTGGTGCTGCGGGAAAACCGCAGCGGTCGCACGCCCATCTTCCTGCCTGCCGAGGGCACCCTGCCCCGGGAAAACTACCAGCCCGGTGTCAATGAGTTCCCGGCCTACCTGTATGTGACCGCGCTGGCCGAACGCCACTACGGCGACCTGCAAGGCCTGAACAAGGACGAGGTGCTGGCGCAGCATGGCGAGGCCCAGTTCAAGATCTGGCGGCGCGGTTTCGATACCCCGCCGCCCCACGGCGAAAGCCTGAAAGACACCTGCGAGCGGGTGCGCCCCTATTTTCAGGATCACATCCGCCCCCATCTGGCCGCCGGGCGCCAAGTGCTGATCGCCGCCCATGGCAATTCCCTGCGTGGTCTGACCAAGGATCTCGAGGGCATTTCCGATGCCGACATCATGGGCCTGGAAATCCCCACGGGGATTCCCATCGTCTATGATCTGGACGTGACGCCGGAGTCGATCCAGATCGTTTCCAAGTCGATTCTGGAATAAGCGCGCAAGGCGAACGAAATCGCTTGCACCACACTGTCCCGATGGAGCGATGATCATGGCATGGAGCCTGCTGCTGGTGCGTTTTCTGGCGGGAATTTTTCTGGCGAATGGCGTCCCCCATTTTGTGCACGGCCTCTCCGGGAAGGCCTTCCCGACCCCCTTCGCCCAGCCCCCCGGCGTGGGGAATTCCTCCCCCATCGTCAATATCCTGTGGGGATTTGCCAACTTTGTGGGTGGCTGCCTGTTGCTGGGGGCCATGGCTCCCTATGAACCCGGTTACAATGCCGAGACAGCAGCCCTGGGCTTCGGCGTCTTGGTCTTGGGCTTGAGCCTGGCTTGGCACTTCGGACGGGTCCGCAATGCCCGCTCTG
>JBATEM010000362.1:0-5319 GCA_049664005.1 Candidatus Macondimonas sp. | reverse complement strand
GACCATGAAAGCCCCTGTATCACTGACCCGTTGGCTGGAGATGCTGTTCTTCTGCCTGCTGTGGGCCACCCTCGCCACACCGGCACAGGCCGAACTGGCGCTGGAGCGCGTCGAATCCAGCCGGCGCGGCGCGGATCAACTCGAGATCGCCCTGACCCTGTCCGGACCAGCGCCCCAGCCGGGGGTTTTCACCACCCGCACCCCCAGCCGGATTGCGCTGGACCTGCCGCAGGTCACCAATCGCACCGCGCGGCGCAGCCATCCCGTGGGGATCGGCCTGACGCAGGCCGTGCAGGTGGTCGAGGCGGGCGGCCGCACCCGCGTGGTCATTGAACTGACCGACCTGCCGCAATACCAGCTCAGGGTGGACGGCAACCGGATTCTGGTCACCCTGGACAATCGCGTGATCCCCGGCGCCATGGCCGCTCTACCCCCCTCACCACAGGGAGATACGGTCGTCTCATCAACGGCTCCGGGCATTCAAAGTCTGGATTTCCGACGCGGCGAGCAAGGGGAAGGCCGCATCATGATCCAGTTGAATGATCCCAAGACCGCCATGGACATGACCCAGCGCGGCGAAGATACCCTGGTCACGCTCAGCCGCGCGCGACTGCCGGAATCCCTGCGTCAACGTCTGGATGTGAAAGACTTCGCCACCCCGGTCCACACCATCGAGGCGCGCCAGGTGGGCAACGATGCCGTGCTCACCATCCGCGCCGCGCCGGACGCCGAGGCCATGGCCTACCAGACCGATGGCCTGCTCACGGTCGCTTTCCGAACCCCTGCCCGGCGGGATCAACCCGGAAGCGCGATTGGCCGCTTCGGCGGTGGGCAGCCGGTGAGCCTCAATTTTCAGAACGTGGAAACCCGAGCGTTGCTCCAAATCCTGGCGGATGTTTCCGGCAAGAACATGGTGCTCTCCGACAGCATTGGCGGCACCATGGCCCTGCGTCTGCAGAATGTGCCTTGGGACCAGGCGCTGGAGATCATCATGCAAAGCCGGGGCCTGGCCCTGCGCGAAGTCGGCGACACGCTGATGGTGGCGCCGGCGACTGAAATCGCCGCCTTCCAGGACCAGCAACGCAAGACCGAACAGGCCGCCCCGATGCGCTCGGAGTTCATCCAGATCAATTATGCCAAGGCCAAGGATCTCGCTGCCCTGCTCAAGAGCGAGGGGCGCAACCTGCTGTCCCCTCAAGGCCAGGTCTCGGTGGATGAACGCACCAACACCCTGCTGGTGATGGAAACCGGCAGTCGCCTCGCCGACATCCGGGCGCTGGTGACCAAGCTCGACGTGGCGGTGACTCAAGTGCTGATCGAGGCACGGATCGTGGTTGCCAGCGACGATTTCAGCCGTGACCTGGGCGCGCGCTTCGGTTTCACGGGAATCGATTCATTCGACAAGCAACGCGGGCTGAACGTCATGAGCGGGACCCTGGCCGGCACCGACACCAGTGTCGCTGGATCCCTGGACAGCCGGATCGAGAATGGCACGGTCTTTCCAACGGAAATACCCACCGGCGAAGGCGGCTTTCCGCAACGCCTCAACGTCAACCTGCCCGCCGTGCCGGCAGGTGGTCTTCCCGCTTCCATTGCCCTGGCCATCCTGGGTGAGGACTTCCTGGTTGACCTGGAACTCTCCGCGCTGCAGGCGGAAGGCAAGGGCGAGATCCTCTCCAATCCGCGCGTGCTCACGGCCAACCAGAAGACTGCATCCATCCGCCAGGGCGTGGAAATCCCCTACCAGCAATCCGCGGGTGGCTCCTCTGGCGGCACCTCCATCGCCTTCAAGGAAGCCGTGCTGTCGCTGGAAGTCACACCCCAGATCACGCCGGATAACCGGGTGATCATGGATCTGAAGGTCACGCGCGACAATGTCGGCCAGCTCGTCCCGACCGGATCCGGCGGTTTCGTGCCCAGCATCGACAAACGCGAACTCAATACCCAGGTGCTGGTCAGCAATGGCGAAACCATCGTCCTGGGTGGCGTGTATGAACAGGAAAGCAATGATTCGGTGAACAAGGTCCCCTTGCTGGGCGATATCCCGCTGCTCGGCGCCCTGTTTCGGCAAAACAGCAAATCGAGCACCAAGCGAGAATTGCTGATCTTCATCACCCCCAAGATCGTGCAGGAAGGCCTGGCCCTGACGCCCTGAAACCCATCAAGGCGGCGGGGATCAGGCTGACTGCCCTCCCATCCCCTGGGTATACTGGGGCCCATGGACGATTTGCCCGAGCGCATCTTTCTCATTGGGCCCATGGGAGCGGGCAAGACCACCGTGGGTCAACGTCTCGCGCATCTGCTGGGCTACCACTTCGTCGACACTGATCACGAGGTCGAGGCTCGCACCGGCGTCGACATCGCCTACATCTTCGAACGCGAAGGCGAAGCCGGTTTCCGGCGCCGGGAAGCGGCCGTCGTGGCGGACCTCACCAAAACGCCGCACGTGGTATTGGCCACCGGCGGCGGCGCCGTCCTGCTTGCAGAGAATCGCCAGGCTCTGCAGCAACACGGGCTGGTGATCTACCTCGCCACCTCGGTGCCCGAGCAATTGCGCCGTACCCGCCACAGCCATCATCGTCCCCTGCTGAAGACCCCGGATCGGGAAGCGCGCCTGCACGCCCTGCTTGCCGTGCGCGACCCGCTGTATCGGGAAATCGCCGACTGGGTGGTGAACACGGATGGCCAGCAACCGCGCCATGTGGCCAGTCGACTGGCCGAGCGTCTGCGCCCGCCCGCCGCGCCTGCGGTGAATGCCGAAACCGCCTGAACCCGCCCACCGCAACGAGCCGCCATGCAAACCGTCACTGTCGATCTGGGTCCCCGCAGTTACCCCATCCACATCGGTTCCGGGCTGCTCGCCGAATCCGGTCTGTGGACGCCTCATCTGGGCAACGGCCAGGTCATGCTGATCACCAACACCGTGCTGGCGCCCCGCTATCTCGCGCCCGTGCATGCCGCTCTCGGGGAGCGGCGAGTGGACAACCTGATCCTGCCCGATGGCGAAGCGACCAAGACCCTGGCCACCGCCGAACGGATCTGGGACGCGCTGCTCGCCGCCCGCTGTGGGCGGGACGCCACCCTCATCGCCCTGGGGGGCGGCGTGATCGGCGACCTCACGGGTTTTGCCGCCGCCTGCTATCAACGCGGCATTGACTTCATCCAGATGCCCACCACCCTGCTGGCCCAGGTGGACTCCTCGGTAGGCGGCAAGACCGGCGTCAACCATCCGCGCGGCAAGAACATGATCGGCGCCTTCCACCAGCCGCGCTGCGTGATCGCGGACCTGGATACCCTGCGCACCCTGCCCGAGCGGGAATTGCGGGCGGGGCTGGCGGAAGTGATCAAATACGGCCTGATCGCCGATGCGCCGTTTTTCGACTGGTTGGAAACGAACCTGGACGCCTTGCTGAGCCGTGACCCGCGCGCCCTGACCCATGCCATCGCTGTGTCCTGTCGCACCAAGGCCGCCATCGTCGCGGCCGATGAACGGGAAAGCGGGGTACGCGCCCTGCTCAACCTGGGCCATACCTTTGGCCACGCCATCGAGACCGGCATGGGTTATGGCGCCTGGCTGCATGGCGAGGCAGTGGCCACCGGCATGCTCATGGCGGCCGATCTGTCTGCCCGCCTAGGCCAACTGGCGCCTGCGGCAGTCGATCGCATCCAAGCCTTGCTCACGCGCGCCGGCCTGCCGGTGCAGGCGCCGGCCAGCCTGGATGCGGGCCGATTCCTGGAACTGATGGCCGTCGACAAGAAGGTGCAGGCGGGTCAACTGCGCCTGGTGCTGCTGCGCGGCATCGGCCAGGGGGAACTACGAGCCGACGTCGACTCGCGTCCGCTGCGCATGCTGCTGGAGCAGTTTCCCCGTGGCCCCTGAGCCCTATCCCTTCGATCCGGAAGCCAACCTGGCCCCCTACGCGGCACACAGCCGCAACAGCCGGGGACGCCAGCACCCGGAACCGGCGCCGCTCTATCGCACCGAATTCCAGCGTGATCGCGACCGTATCGTCCATTGTGGTGCGTTCCGTCGACTGGAATACAAGACCCAGGTGTTCGTCAACCATGTCGGCGACATGTACCGCACCCGCCTCACCCACACCCTGGAAGTGGCCCAGATTGCCCGCAGCATCGCCCGCGCCCTGCGCCTCAACGAGGATCTGGCGGAAGCCATCGCGCTCGCCCATGACCTCGGCCATACTCCTTTCGGCCATGCCGGCCAGGATGCGCTCAACGCCTGCATGCGCCCCTATGGCGGCTTCGAGCACAACCGCCAGTCGCTGCGGGTGGTGGACACACTGGAAGCCCGGTATGCCGAATTCGACGGTCTCAACCTGTGCTTCGAGACCCGCGAGGGCATCCTCAAGCATTGCGCCATCGCCCATGCGCAAGAACTGGGTTCGGTCGCGGCGCGCTTTCTGAACAACCAGCAACCGAGCCTGGAAGCCCAGCTCACCAACCTGGCCGACGAAATCGCTTACAACAACCATGACGTGGACGACGGGCTGCGGGCGGGTCTGATCAACGTCGAGCAGCTCCAGCAGCTTGACTTGTTCGCCGCGCCCTATCGCGCCGTGACGGCGCGGTATGGCGCGCTGCCGTTGCGCCGCCATATCGCCGAAACCGTACGCCGCATGATCAACGCGCAGGTCTGCGATCTGATTGAAACCAGCGCCGCCCGACTGGCGAGCGCCGCGCCTCCCGACCTCGACGCCGTGCGCGCCCAGCCCGCGCCCCTGATTGCCTACAGCGAGGCCATGGCTGCGCAGAACCTCGCCCTCAAGCGTTTTCTCTATCGCGCGCTGTACCGCCACCCCCAGGTGGATGCCATGACCCATGAGGCGCGCCGGTTCATTCAGGCCTTGTTCACCCACTTCATGGCCCATCCCGAGGCCCTTCCTGCCGAAACGGCGAACAAGGCGCAAAACTTGCTTTCCCAACAGGGGATCAGCGGTCAGGCGCGCACCGTAGCCGACCATATTGCCGGCATGACCGACCGCTACGCCGTCGCCGAATGCCGCCGCCTCGGGCTTGCGCAGCCGGATCCCGGCTTGCCGGCACCCGGCAATGACCTCGGCACGCGTTGAACCACCTGAAAGCTGCGGGATATACTGACCGGCCGCCCTGCACTCATGGCGCGCGGCCGCTGATTGCCGGGCCACCTTGCCTGGGGCCGAACGCCGCGGAAGGCTTGGCCTTTCCCCATTGATCACCACCTGTCATCGCGAAGCCACCTCGGCTTCGCCTTCAGCCAGCAGAGCACGCCATGCATGAGACACACGACGGCCTGTATCGCCCCGAATTCGAAAAGGGAAGCTG
>JBATEM010000361.1:0-8571 GCA_049664005.1 Candidatus Macondimonas sp. | reverse complement strand
GGGCCGGCCGGAGAAGTCGATCACCACCCGGGACAGCGCCTCATCCAGCGGCACATAGGCATGCCCATAGCGCTGGATGCCTTTTTTATCCCCCAGCGCACGGGCCAGGGTCTGGCCGAAGGTGATGCCGACGTCTTCCACCGTGTGGTGGGCGTCCACCGCGAGATCGCCATCCGCCGTGATGGCGAGATCCAGGGCGCCGTGGCGGGCGATCTGGTCCAGCATGTGGTCGAAAAAGGGCAGGCCGGTGGCCAGGCGCGATATCCCGCTGCCGTCGAGGTTCAGATCGACACTGATGCGGGTTTCAAGCGTGGCCCGTTCAACGCGGGCGGTACGGGCAGACATGGCGTGACTGGATGGGGTGGCAGGGTGTAGACCTTTGAGTTTGAACAATCCGCCCCGGCGCGTCAACGCACCGCCATTTCATGGGTCACCTGCAGCCAGAAACTCACCGGTCCATCATTGGTCAGACTGACCTGCATGACGGCGCCAAAGACGCCGGTTTCCACGATCGGGTGCTGGGTGCGGGCGTGTTGCAGCAGTTCGCCATATAAAGGTTGGGCTTCGTCGGGTGGCATGGCCGGGGAAAAACCGGGACGGTTGCCTTTGCGGGTATCTGCTGCCAGTGTGAACTGGGGTACCAGCAACAGTCCGCCCTGGATGTCGCGCAGGCTACGATTCATCCGATCCTGCGCATCGGGGAACACCCGGTAGTCCAGCACGCGCTGCAACAGTCGGGCGCCGATGGCATGGGTGTCGTTGCGCTCCATGCCGACCAGCACCAGCAGGCCGGTCTCGATGCGCGCCACGCGGTGTCCATCCACCTCCACCCAGGCTCGCCGCACGCGTTGCAGAAATCCGATCATGGGGCCATCCGATAAGCCATGGCTGAACAGAGAATCCATTAATGCTATGTATTAAGAAAATGCTTACACCGATTCTCGGCACTGTCTGACTGTTTTCGTCACTTTGTTGGGGGATGATGGAAACCGTCCGGAGATGACGTGGTACGGATACCACAGGGCCAAAGGATAGGCCCGATCAGGGATGAATGGTGGCAGGAAGCCGCTACTCAGGGAAGAGGCAGGGACGCAGCAAAACGGATCGGTAGCCAGGATGGTTGCCGGGGGCCAGGAAGGCCACCGCGGATTGATGGCCCCCCTCCGGTCAGGGACGAGGGGATCGGATGGCAGGATGCCGGCGGGATCGGCCATCAATCGGCAGTTCAGTGCACACGAGGACTTTGCTTCCAGCCATGTTTTGGCTCACGCAGCCCCGGTCGGTATCACGCCGACCGGGGTTTTTTGTTGGGCGCTGTCACACAAGATCACTAAAATCCCCACTTGCACCTGTTCGGGACGCCGAGTTTCGGGCCGTGCCCGGAAAAAACCGCGCGCCGACCCGTGCGATTTGTCCCGCGATCGCACCGCTAGTTCATTGTCCAGTGCTTGATTAACCCCAAAGATGGACCCCTTTTCATGTCGACCGCCCCGGAACGCCGCGGCCCGCTGATTGCCTGGTCGCTCTACGACTGGGCCACCAGCGCCTACGCCGCCTTGATCCAGACTTTCCTGTTCCCCGCCTATTTCGCCCGCGCCATTGCCCCGGACGCCGCCACCGGTACCGCCTGGTGGGGGCAGACCATGGGCGTGGCGGGCTTGTTCATCGCTGTGCTGGCGCCGCTGATGGGCGCGGTGGCGGATCGGGGCGGGCACCGGCGGGCTTTTCTCGTGCTGCTGACCCTGGTGAATGTACTGGCGACCGCGGCGCTCTGGACGGTGCGTCCGGAAGCGGATTTTGCCCTGCGTGCCCTGCTGCTGGCGGGGCTGGGAACGGTGGCGTTGGAGCTGGCTTTCGTGTTCTACAACGCCCAATTGGCGGATCTGGCCGCACCTGCGCGCATTGGTCGCTGGTCGGGTTGGGCCTGGGGCTTGGGGTATGTGGGAGGGCTCGCCTGTTTGCTGGTGGCGCTGTTTGGCTTCGTGCAGGCGGATCCGCCGCCCTTCGGGCTGGACCCTGCCCAGGCAGAGCCGGTGCGGGCCACGTTCCTTCTGACCGCAGCGTGGACTGCGCTGTTCGCGCTGCCCTTGCTGCTGACGGTTCGCGATCCGGCGCGCGTCGTGGTGCCATCCAAACAGTCGTTGTTGCGGGCCGCATTCGGGGATCTGGTGGTGTCTTTGCGCCGCTTGCTGCGCGATGGCCCCTTGTTGCGATTTTTTCTCGGTCGACTGCTGTTGATCGATGGGCTCACCACCGTGTTCGCCTTTGGCGGTCTGTTCGCGGCGGGGACCTTTGGGTTTGATGAGCGGCAGGTGTTGCTGTTTGCCATCGTGCTGAATTTGACCTCCGCGGTAGGTGCGGTGGGTTTTGCCTGGTTTGATGACCGTTTTGGCGCCAAATCCACCATGGTCTGGAGTCTGGTCGGATTGCTGCTGACGGGCGTGGCGCTCCTGCTGGCGCCGAATGCCCCGGCCTTCTGGTGGTGGGGTGGCTTGCTGGGCTTGTTCGTGGGGCCTGCCCAGGCAGCCAGCCGCTCCTATCTGGCGCACATGGCGCCCATCGCCCAACGCAACGAGCTGTTTGGCCTGATGGCCTTCTCTGGCAAGGCGACCACCTTTATGGGTCCCTTCCTGGTGGGCGGGCTGACTGCCGCCAGCGGCAGCCAGCGCCTTGGCTTGTCGGTGGTGCTGGTGATGTTCGCGGGAGCACTATTCTTGACCCTGGGGATCACGCCGGATCGTGCAGCGCGCCCATCCCGCTAAACTCAAGGCACAATTCACCCAAGGAAGGGGGCAGGAGATGAAAATCGCCGAAGCACGGCCGGCGGCCACCGTGGTGTTGTTGCGGGACGGGCCGCAGGGATTGGAAGTGTTCATGGTGCGGCGTCACCACCAGATCGATTTCGCTGGTGGTGCGCTGGTGTTTCCGGGCGGCAAGGTGGCGCCGGAAGATGTCGAACTGGGGCAAACGCTGGCCCCCGATGATGCACTGGCGCCGTTCCGGGTGGCGGCCATTCGGGAGATGTTCGAGGAAAGTGGCCTGCTTCTGGCTGGAGGCGCTACGGGCAGCGGGCACGGATTGAATGCCGCGCCACTGGATCGTCTTCGCACCGAACTGGTGCAGGAAGGGGTCGGCTTCACCCTCCTGCTGGAGCGTCTGGAACTACGCCCGGATCTCGGGGCGTTGCTGCCCTTTGCCCATTGGATCACGCCGGAGAGGGTGCCCAAGCGCTTCGATACGCATTTTTTCCTCGCCCGCATGACGGGCGATACCGTACTGCGTCACGATGGCGGCGAGACGGTTGATTCGCTGTGGATCAACCCAAGCGATGCCATTGCGGCCGCCCAGGCCGGCCAGCACACCATCATCTGGCCCACGTTGATGAATCTGCAAAAGTTGGCGCGCAATGCTTCGGTGGCGGAGGCTTGGCGGACGACCCAAGAGGGGGCTGTGGTGACGGTGCTGCCCTGCCTGGTGGACACGCCCCAGGGCAAGCGCATGAGGATTCCCCAAGAGGCGGGCTATGACGCCTGGGATGTGGATCTGGCAACGCTGCTGGGAACGCCGAATCCGCCAAGGTGAGTCGCCGGCCGGTCGTTACTTGATGCGGGACTTCCCCGGCGTCGCAGGAGACGCCGAGGAAACTGGTCACCCGAAGCTGATCTTTGGGGTGGGCAGCAACGAGAGAATGGGGGCAACCACGGTGCTGACACCCGGCACGGTTGCCACGCTGGCGATCGCGGCGGTTTTTCCCGAGACGATGGCGGCGTTGGTGGCCGTGACCGTGCCTTGTCGGGCAAGACCCGTCAGCAGCGGGTAATCCGCTTCGATGTACCGAGCCGTATCGCTTACGAGGACGATGTCGCGCTCGGTAAGATCGGGAATGGCGTGTTCGTAACGGCCGAAATCCACTACATAGGCCTGGCCAGACACATCGGCCAGTTCACTGTCCGCCATTTCCGTCATGGCAGCCATCGCAGGAAGGGGAAGGGTGAGCAGGCTGCCCAGGGACAGCAGGAGGGAGGACTTTTTCACGGTACACCTTCAATATAATGGTGAGGGGATCGGGCATTCACAAGTGCGATGAACGCCAGCTGTCTCCATGCAACGATCTCTGCGGTGAAATAAGGGCAAAAAGAGGGCCAATGTTTCTGCTGGCCCGGGAACGAGTTTAATCCCCGAGATATGACCGTTTCGTGTCATGGCTTATCAATACGTAATTCAGGGAACGGGGCTCGGCGGACGCTATCCAACCGGTCCTGATCACGCCAAGCGGAATTTTTGAATGCCAAACTCGCTTTCCCCCTCTGCATCGGCCGTGGGCGTCCTGCTCGTCAACCTGGGCAGTCCCGACGCGCCAACCCCGTCCGCCGTGCGGCGCTACCTGGCCGAGTTCCTGGCCGATCCCCGCGTGATCGAGGCGCCTCGCTGGTTCTGGCTGCCCATCCTGCATGGGGTGATCCTGCGGACTCGGCCACGGCACAGCGCCCTGGCCTATGCCAGCGTCTGGATGCCTGAAGGCTCGCCTTTGATGGTGTATTCGCGCCGGCAGGAGACTGCATTGCAGGTCGCCTTGGATCAGCATGCCCCGGGGGCATACAAGGTGGCGCTGGCGATGCGCTACGGCCAACCCTCGGTGGCCGCCGGGCTGGACCGCCTGCAGGCAATGGGATGCCAGCGTATTTTGATCATGCCGATGTATCCCCAGTATTCGGCCACCACCACGGCCTCGGTGAGCGACGCGGTGGGCGCTTGGCTGCGCCGCCAAAGGGCGCTGCCGGAACTGCAATGGGTCAACCAATATGCCGAGGCGCCCGGCTACATCGCAGCCCTCGCCGCCAGCGTGCGCGCGTATTGGGCGCGAGAAGGCCAGGGCGAGCGGCTGCTGCTGTCCTTCCATGGCATTCCGCAGCAGTACGCCGATCAGGGCGATCCTTACGCCGAGCAGTGTCGGGCCACGGCCCATGCCTTGGCCGCGGCGCTGGGCCTTGAAGCGGATCACTGGGCCTTGGCTTTCCAATCCCGTTTCGGTCCCACCCGCTGGCTGGGGCCGTACACCGATCAGGTGTTGAACGCGTGGGCAGGTGCCGGGGTCCGCACGGTGGATGCGCTATGCCCCGGATTTGCGGCGGATTGCCTGGAAACGCTGGAGGAGATTGCGATCCGCTATGCGGAGACATTCGAATCGCGGGGCGGCAAGCTGCGCTATATTCCCGCCCTGAACGATACACCCGACCACATCGCTTTTCTGGCCGATCTGGTGTCCACCCGCACGGCGCCTTGGCGGGCCTGATGCGGTTCAATGCCGATTTAATCGAAGAGCTGGCGCGTTACGCGGGCATGGAGCGGGCTGGAACGGGGGAAGTGGGCGCGCAGGAAGGCCATCTGGTCGGCCAGCACGCGGCGACCCTGGAGGTATACGTATTCGGCATGGGTCGGGGTGAAGGGCACGGCGAGCAACTGCATGGCGGCCTGTTCCGGCGTGCGCCCGGCCTTGTGGTTGTTGCAGCGCTTGCAGGCGGCCACCACATTGGTCCAGACGTCCTTGCCGCCCTGGCTCAGGGGTGTCACGTGATCGCGCGATAGGTCGGAGACGGAAAAGCGGCCGCCGCAGTACAGGCAGAGATGGCCGTCACGGCGAAACAGCGTGTGATTGCCCAGTGGCGGCGTATAGCGGTCGCGCAGTTCATGGAGCACGTGATTGTGGCCGAAGGTGGCCATGATGGAATGGATCTGGACCAGGCTGCGCCGGCCGCTGAGGGCATTGATGCCGCCCCGGATGCGATAGAGCGGCGCGCCCAGGGTATAGGCGACCTCCCCCAGATGGTGCAGTCGCACCGCCTGTTGGTAATCGATCCATTCCAGCGGCATGCCGCTGGCGTCCGTCCGGAGCACATGCTGGCTCAAGTCGTACACGGGACACCTCTGCCGGTTGGCCCTTGCTCCCTGAAGCTTGCCCTTATATGTCAGAACGGCACCGAAAATGCAATGCATGGGCCATGACGGAGCCAGGTCGGTGCACGCACCGGCTGCAGGGACGATTCAGGGCGCCAGATCGGCGTAGAGGTCGTGCTCGTCCGCATCGGTGACCACGACGCGGACCTTGTCGCCGGGCTTGAGGGCGGGCGCATCGTCAATGTAGACCACGCCATCGATTTCGGGCGCGTCGCTGGCGCTACGGCCAATGGGACCGTCCGCGTCCACCGCATCGATCAATACGTCGATCGTGCGTCCGATCTTGTCCTGCAGACGGGCGGCGCTGATGCGCGCCTGGTGTTCCATCAGGCGCGCGTAGCGTTCCTCCTTGACGGCTTCCGGTACCGGATCGGCCAAGGCATTGGCGGTGGCGCCCGCTACCGGGGAGTAAGTGAAGGCGCCGACCCGGTCGAGCTGGGCTTGTTCGAGGAAATCCAGCAGTTGCTGGAAGTCGGTCTCGGTTTCGCCGGGGAAGCCGACGATGAAGGTGCTGCGCAGGGTCAGTTCGGGGCAGATGCTGCGCCAGGCGCGCAGGCGCTCCAGCGTGCCTTCGGTGGCGGCGGGGCGCTTCATGAGCTTCAGGATGCGCGGGCTGCCGTGCTGCATCGGTACATCGAGATAGGGCAGCACCAGCCCTTCGGCCATGAGCGGGATGACCTCGTCCACGTGGGGGTAGGGGTAGACGTAGTGCAGCCGCACCCAGGCGCCCAGGCTGCCCAGTGCTCGGGCCAGCTCGGTGAGCCGCGTGCGCACCGGGCGGCCGTTCCAGAAATCCGTGCGGTACTTGAGGTCCACGCCGTAGGCGCTGGTGTCCTGCGAGATCACCAGCAACTCCTTCACGCCAGCCGCGACCAGTCGTTCGGCTTCCCCGAGGACCTCGCCCGCCGGCCGGCTCACCAGATCGCCGCGCATTGAAGGGATGATGCAGAAGCTGCAGCGGTGATTGCAGCCTTCGGAAATTTTCAGGTAGGCGTAATGGCGTGGCGTGAGCTTGATGCCCTGGGGCGGCACCAGATCCAGATAGGGGTCATGCGCCACGGGCGGCAGGTGGGTATGCACCGCGGCCATCACCTGCTCGTAGGCGTGCGGGCCGGTTACCGCGAGCACGGCCGGATGCACCGCGCGAATGTCCTCGGGTTGGGCGCCCATGCAGCCGGTGACGATGACCCGCCCGTTCTCCGCCAGGGCCTCGCCAATGGCTTCCAGCGATTCGGCCTTGGCGGCATCGATGAAGCCGCAGGTGTTCACCACCACCAGATCGGCGTCCTGGTAGCTGGGCGAGACTTGGTAACCTTCGCGGCGCAGCTCGGTGAGGATGCGTTCGGAGTCCACCAGCGCCTTGGGGCAGCCGAGGCTGACAAAGCCGACTTTGGGAACCTGGGTGGTCATGGGCGCGGGCCTTGGGAGCGAGGGGCGGTGATTTTATCCACTTATCCGACGCTTAGCCATTCCCGGTGCCGGCCTGAAGCGGCGGACGGCGCAATTCGGCCAGCCGACGCAGCGTGAGACTGCGGGCGAATTCCTGACTGTAGCGGATGTGCGCCTGCATCAGTGCGCGGGCGGCGGTGAGATCGCCATCCAGCAGCAGTTCCAGCATGCGGTGGTGTTCGGCATAGGTGATGGCGATGCGCTCGCGGGCGGTGAAATCCAGCCGGCGGATGATGTGGATGCGAGCATTCACATCTTTCAGCAGACCAGCAAGCACACGATTCCCCGAGCCCTCGGCCAGGGCCATGTGGAAACTTTCGTCGCGCTGGGCCATGGCCTCGACCGACGGGGGCGCCTCGCTGGACCGGGATGGGTGCCAATGATGCGCCAATTCCTCCAGCGCGGCGCGAGGCATCTGGAGCAACGCCTGTTCCAGCGACAAGCCTTCCAGTGCGGTGCGCACCTGGTAGAACTGGTCGATCTCGTCAATGTCCAGCTCCCGCACGAAGCAGCCCTGTTTGGGGCGGATCGTGACGAAGCCCTCCACCGCCAGCCGCTGCAAGGCTTCACGGATGGGTGTGCGGCTGACGCCAAAGTCTAAGCTGAGTTCGGTTTCCGTGACCCGGGTGCCGGGATACAGCGCGAAACTCAGGATGCGCTCCTTCAACTCATTATAGATGGTCTGGGTGGAAGGCCGATGACGCATGCGGATTTCCAGAGTGCAGGATGGGTTCCAGGATACATGATTGTATACCCCGTGGAATGCCGTCGCCTTAAATCAGTGCGTGGCGTGCCCAGCCTTGGCGCACCGGGTGGTGCGGGTTTCGATACCAAACCGGGATGACGCTTTAAAGATCTTTAAAATAAACAAGTTATGTGTTTTTTCCTGCTGCGGCATGAATCGTGCTCGCCGTTGTATGCAACGTCGTATTTCAGGGTAGGCCAAAGATTCATTAGCCAAATGGGGGAACTGTTTTATGCATTCACTTGACCGTTACCGTGGGCCTGGCGCGCTCAGCGCGGGCTGCCTGTTCGCAATCCTGGCCAGTCCTGCCGCCGAGGCGGGTTCCGCCAACTTCGCCACCACCAATATCCAGTACCTGCATGGCACCCGCTACGCAGATTTCGATCCGAGCGGTGGATTCAGCGAAGACGATGAGTCGAGCA
>JBATEM010000360.1:0-5151 GCA_049664005.1 Candidatus Macondimonas sp. | reverse complement strand
CCCCAGCATGATAGAGCGGCCCCGGAATCAGGGAGCGCACATTGCCGGTGATGGGATCGGAGATTTCGCCCAGCTTGTAATAATGGAAAGCCGTGAGTTGCATCAGACCCATGCGGATCAGGTCTTCTTTTTTCGCGCCACGGCGATCGGCATCCGAATCGCTGGCCAGCCGCTCGCGATTGATGTTCATGTATTTGGGCGTGCCGGTGGTGCCGCCACTGTAGGGCCGGGGCGCCATGTCCAGCTTGCCGGGCGGCAGGACTGGCTGAGCACGGGCCATCAGCGCCTCATAGGAATGCATGCCTTCCGGCGGTTCGCCGCCGACCACCAAGTAATGCTTGACTGAAGGAATCTGGTCGCGGATCAGCAGTATGCGATCAAGGAACTCATGATCGACCAGCAGCGCCTGCGGCTGGGCGGCATTGATGCACTGGGCCAGTTCATTGGGGCGCAAGTGCCAGTTGAGCATGGGCATGTTGATGCCGGTGAGCGTGCCCGCAGCCATCGCCTCGAACCATACCGGGCTGTTGTAGAGCAGCTCGGCAAAGCGATCGCCAGGCTTCAGGCCCAGGCCGTGCAGCACATCCGCCAGGCGTAGTACCCGATCCTTAAACTGGGCGAAGGTAATGCGGTCGTTGCCATCGATGATGGCTTCGCGGCTGCCGAGCGTATCCCAGAACGACAGCAGGAACTGGCGCGGCAGCTCGTTGCGGTCGAAACGGCTGCGAATCAAGGCCTTGGTGAGGGTGCGGACGCCATTAAGCAACCCCACCTGACGCAGCGGAGCCAAGGCGCCTTTGCGGGCTTCGGGCATTTTGCGCAATTGTGCCAATGCGGACATGAGCGGTCTCCTCCATAAATGACCTGTTTGCGTGACATTCTTTTTCGGGATTGGCCATCAACTGGCCCCATGCCCCCTCAGGCATGGATCTCCCACCTCCGGAAAAATACCATAACTGACTCCGTGTAGCCGAATGGGCGGCCTACAGCGGATCAGGTGATCAATGCACCCAAGGACGACAAGCCTGGATTCGCGGTGAAAATGCGCCTCATCTGGCGCATCGACTGATTCAGGACAAGCCATCGTTGCGGTTTGGCAATCGCTCTCTACTCAGCACTTTAGCGAAGCAAAAGCCGCAAGGTGATCTTCAAGTGCTGAATGGAAGCCACACCATCAACCGCTGCCGAAGCGCTGCTCACAATCCGCCACAAAATGAGCCAGCAACTTCCCCGCCAGACTCATGGCCCCCGGATGAGCAGGCAGATGACGATAATCGAACCAATCCGCTTCCACGATCTCCACGCCGTCCGGCTGCAGATCACCACCCGCATACTCACAGACAAAGCCGATCATCAGGGAATGCGGAAAGGGCCAGGGCTGGGACCCCAGGTAGCGCATGGGGCCGACAAAAATACCCACTTCCTCGTACACCTCACGGCGCACACAGGCTTCCAGTGTCTCCCCCGGCTCCACAAAGCCGGCCAGGATGCTGAACAGCCCCACCGGAAACTCCGGACCGCGCGCCAGCAATACCTCCGAACCCCGCACCACCATGGCCATGACCGCCGGCGCCAGACGTGGAAACTGGCGCAGGCTGCAGGCGGGACATTGTTTGGCGCGATCGTTTTCGGCAAAGACGAGCGCCGTACCGCAGTGGCCGCAATAGCGGTGGGTGCGATCCCAGGCCACGATCTGAATGGCCCGTCCAGCCAGCAGATAGAGATCGGCGGGCAAACGATCGAACAGGCGGCGCAGGTCCATCCACTGCCCGTTCGGGTCGGCGGGGCTGACACTGCCATCGGCACCCAGACCGTAGCAGGGCACACCATCCAGATAGCCCAGGGGATGCGGCGTTTGATCCAGAGGCAGCCCCAACCAGGCCGGCTGGCGCAGGTGGGGCACGCTCCAGCTGCCGTCGGGCTGGTGGTTCACCAGCAGGCGCGCGCCATCGCAGATGAACCACCAGGCTGCGTCCACGGGGGGCGCGGCAAACCGCAGGACCGGCTCAAAGCGCCCGACGAACTCGTAGTGTCCTTCCATGGCATCCTCCCCGCAGCGGATCGTTTGGCATCATCAACCCGGAATGTTCCCGCTTCAAGCCCGCTCGACGGGGAAGGCCAGTACGGCGTCGATATCGGATGCGCCCGTGGCGATCATGACCAGTCGGTCCATTCCCAGTGCTACCCCGGCGCAATCGGGCAAGCCGGCTGTCAATGCCGCCAGGAGGGCCTCATCCACCGGCACCGGCGGTAGACCATGCTCGGCGCGCCAAGCCAGGTCACCTGCGATGCGGGCCCGCTGTTCCGATGCATCGCTGAGTTCATGATAGCCATTGGCCAGTTCCAGGCCATGCAGATACAGCTCGAAACGGGCGGCCACCTGCGGCTCGCCGGGCAGCAACTGGGCCATCGCGGCCTGCGAGGCGGGATAGTCCGTGATGAAACAGGGCCCCGCCCGGCCCAAATGGGGCGCGACGCAATGGGTCATGACCAAGTCGAGCCAACCATCCCGGTCCAGGTCAGCAGTGCCCACTGACAAGCCGACTCCGGCAACGGCCAACTGGGCACGACATTGCGCCGCATCGACCACGAACGGATCCAGCCCCGCATGACGTTGGAAGGCATCGCGGTAGGTCAGGGTTTCGGTCAACCCGAGCTGCGGCCCCTCGATCAGCAGCGCACGCAGCAGCGCATCCACCTCGACCATCAGGGCGCGGTGGTCGAAGCCCGGCCGATACCATTCCAACAGAGTGAATTCGGGGTGGTGAAAACGTCCCCGCTCCTCTGCCCGCGCCGCCCGGTAGATCTGGTAGATCGCACCCGAGCCGGCCGCCAGCAAGCGCTTCATGTGCGCCTCGGGGGAGGTCTGCCAGTAGCGTGGCCCCCATGGGGAATCGGCCAGCCGGATGGCTTGCAGATGGGGATCGCTGGCACAGGCGGCAGCAAACAGCGGCGTTTCCACCTCCCACGCGCCGCGCGCATCGAAAAAGGTCCGAATGCGGGCCAGCATCCGGGCGCGCGCCTGCAAGACCTGCAGGGATGCGCTGGGCCGCCAGCACCCGGCGCTGCGCAAGGATTACTCCTTGACGCGGGAAACGTATTCGCCGGTGCGGGTGTCGGCTTTGATCAACTCACCCTGCTCCACGAACAAGGGCACCCGCACCACGGCGCCGGTTTCCAGGGTCGCCGGCTTGCCGCCGCCGCTGGCGGTGTCGCCGCGCATTCCCGGATCGGTCTCGGCAATGCGCAGCACCACGAAATTGGGCGGGGTCACGCTCAGCGGCATGTTGTTGTAAAGCATGACGGTGCAAAGATCCTCGGGCTTGATCCACTTGGCCGCCTCACCCACCGCGGCGGGAGTGGCAGCATGTTGCTCGAAGGTGTCGGTGACCATGAAATGCCAGCTGTCCGCATCGCTGTAGAGGAACTGCATTTCCACTTCCACCACATCGGCTGATTCGATGGTGTCCCCCGACTTGAAGGTGCGCTCGATCACCCGACCGGTCTTGAGGTTGCGGAATTTGACGCGGTTGAATGCCTGGCCCTTGCCGGGTTTGACGAACTCGTTTTCCAGGATGCTGCACGGGTCGCCGTCGAGCATGACCTTGAGGCCGCCTTTGAATTCATTGGTGCTGTAAATTGCCATGGATGTCCCGTCAACAAAATGGAGCGGATCGGCGGAAAGCGCCCAAGGCGCCGCCGAAAGACCCGCTGGGGTGTCAAAATGCGTCGTTTTGCATCCATCCCGAACAACCGCGACGGATACCGCAGGAGCGCCATGATAACCCGAAGCATTTCCCCGACACAGCCGCCGCGCTGGCAATCGCTGCTCGCCCAGGGTGTGCAGGGTGTGGATGAACTGCTGAGGCTCCTGCGACTCGATCCGGCGCAGGCCCCCTACCCAATCGACCGGGACTCGCCCTTCCCGTTGCGCGTCCCCCGCAGCTTCGTCGATCGCATGCGTCCGGGCGACTGGGCCGATCCCTTGCTGCGTCAGGTCCTGCCGCTGGGGCAAGAGGCGATACCGACAGCGGGCTTTCTCCTTGATCCGGTGGGCGATGGTCCCAGCCGGCGGCCGGGTGGCGTGCTGCACAAGTACCACGGCCGTGCACTGATGATCTTAACCGGCGCCTGCGCCATTCACTGCCGGTACTGTTTCCGTCGTCATTTTCCGTACAGCGAAGCCCATGCCGCCCGCAGCCGCTGGAGCGAGGCGCTGGCCTATCTGCGCGATGACGCCAACATCAACGAGGTGATCCTGAGCGGCGGCGACCCCTTGAATCTGCCGGATGAGAAGCTGACCGAACTGGCGGCGGCGCTGGCCGAGATCCCTCACCTCAAGCGCCTGCGCATCCATACCCGCCTGCCTATCGTCCTGCCCGAGCGGGTTGACGAGCGGCTGTCAAGTTGGCTGCAAAACCGCCGATTCCAATGGGTAATCGTCGTGCACAGCAATCACGCCCAGGAGCTGGATCAAACGGTGGCTGCAGCCTTGATGCGCATCCGACAAACCGGAGCGGTGCTGCTCAACCAAGCGGTACTGTTGGCCGGCATCAATGACACAGTGACCGCGCAGGTTGACTTGAGCGAGCGGTTGTTTGAATTGGGCGCGCTGCCTTACTACCTGCATCTGCTCGATCGGGTTCAGGGCGCCGCCCATTTCGAGGTGGACGCGGAGCGAGCTCAGCGGCTCATGGGCGAGGTCGCGGCGCGGCTGCCGGGGTATCTGGTACCGCGCCTGGCCCGGGAAACGGCAAACGATCCGGCCAAACGGATTCTCCCGGTGCGCTGGGCCCAGGCGCATGAACCCATGGATGAATACAGCGGTGAGCCACCGCCCAGGAGATAGCAATTGAACGCCCCCGCCCTGCTTTCGGTTTGGATCGTGGATCGCGCGCCCAACGCGGCCGAGAGCGTGGGCAGCCTGCTGCGCAATGCGGGGCTGCGCGTGCGCACCCGGCACCTGCCCGATAGCGCCAGCCTGGCGCAGGCCATCACAAGCGACCGGCCCGATGTCTTGATTTGCCCCGAAGCAAATGGCCCGGTTTCCCTGGAGGACGCTGTGGCGCGGGCCATGAGTTGCCAGCCGCCGATCCCCGTCATCGCCTTGAGCGACAGTCCGGATTCCTCGCGGATGGCAGCCGCCCTTGC
>JBATEM010000359.1:0-2403 GCA_049664005.1 Candidatus Macondimonas sp. | reverse complement strand
CCTTGCGGGGGGTCTGGTGAATTTCGATGACCGCCTCGGCCGCCTCCTGGCTGCTGGCCACCCCCACCGGGCAGTTGAACACCGCCACCGTATCCACCTCCGGGGCCTCGTAGAGAATGCGCAAGCTTTCGCGATAGCGGCTGGCGTCGGCATCGCCCAGCACATCCACTGGATTTTGCGTGCTGCACAGGGGCGGCAGCACGTCCCGCAGTCGGTGGCGGGTATTTTCGGACAGGGTGGCCAGGCTACCCCCCAACCGCGTCAGCTCATCGGTAGCCAGCACCCCGATACCGCCGCCATTGGTGATCATGGCCAGGCGTTCCCCGAAGCGGGGATTGGAGTGTCCGAGTGTTTCCACCGCATCGAACAGCTCGGCCATGGAGTCCACCTGCACCATGCCGGCGCGCCGAAAGGCCGCCGCATAGACCGCATCCACCCCTGCCAGCGCCCCGGTATGGGAAGCCACAGCTTGGGCGGACTGGGCATAGCGACCGCCCTTGACCACGATCACGGGCTTCAGGCGCGCCGCCAAGCGCGCCGCCGACATGAACTTGCGCGCATGCCGCACCGACTCCACATAGATCAGGATGGCGCGGGTGTCCCAATCATTCGCCAGATAATCCAGCAGGTCGCCAAAATCCACATCCGCCGACGCCCCCAGCGAAATCAGCGCCGAAAAGCCGATGCCTCGATCCTCTGCCCAATCCACCACGGCGGTGAGGATGGCGCCGGACTGAGCGATGAAGGCCAGGTTGCCGGGCCGGGCCATGAGATGCGCGAAGCTGGCATTCAATCCCACCTTGGGCATGAGAATGCCCAGGCAATTGGGGCCGATGATGCGCATCAGGTGAGGCTGGGCCGCCTCCAGCGTCGCCCGCTGCAGCGCGGCGCCTGCTTCGCCGTCCATTTCCTCGAAGCCCGCCGAAAGCACCACGGCGGCACGCGTACCCGCCGCGCCCAATTCGGCGATGGTTTCCGGCACCTGAGGCGCGGGCACTGCCACCACAGCCAGTTCAGGCACCTGCGGCAGATCGGCCAGACGCGTGTAGACCCCATGAGCCGCATCGGGCTCGCTGCGCCGGTTCACCAGCATCACCGGCCCGGCAAAGCCGCCGGCCTGGAGATTGCGCGCCACCGCACCACCCACCCGATGAGGATCGCGACTGGCGCCGATCAGGGCCACCGAGCGGGGCTTGAAGAAAAACTCAAGGTTGCGCGTCGTCATGCATTTCCTCCGCCGGTTGGCCAGGACACGCCGGCCTTGCGAGCATACCCCCAGCAAGCTGGTGGCGCCCATCCCGACAACGTGACACGGCTCAAGTCAGGCCGCGCCGGATCAGGGCCAGAGCGCTTGCGCAAGCGGCGCCGCGCCTGCCAGGTTCTTATCCGAAGCGATCTTCTTGCTGGTCCACGGGCGGGGCAGAAGCGGTTTCATTCTCCGCACTGCCCACTGACACCTCCGCCACGATCCGGCGCACGCGCGGCGTCACGCGGCAGAGCAGTTCATAGCCGATGGTGCCCAGAGGCGCCGCCAGCGCCTCGACTGATGCCCCGCCGGCGCCCCACAGCACGACTTCGGTGCCCACGGTTTCCCGAGCGCCAGGCCCCAGATCCACCGTCAGCAGGTCCATGGAAACCCGCCCCACCAGCGGCACCGGCCGGCCGCCCACCCATACCGGCGTGCCGACCGGCAAGCTGCGCGGATAACCGTCGCCATAACCCGCGGCGACCACCCCGAGGGTGGTATCGCAGGGCGCTTGCCAGATCCCACCATAACCCACGGGCGCACCACGCTACAGCGGTTTGACCGCAATCAACTCGGAACACAGCGACATCACCGGACGCAGACCGATGTCCGCACCCTGCTCACCCGCGAAAGGCGATACCCCATAGAGCATGATTCCGGGCCGCACCCAATCCGCGTGACTCTCGGGCCAGGCCAGGATGCCGGCGGAATTGGCGATGTTGCGCGGTCCGGGCAAGGCGCCGCAGGCGTGGGCAAATCGATCCAGTTGCAGACGGGTCTCGGGGCAGACACCGCGCCGGGCATGGGCCAGATGGGTCATCAGGCCTACCGGCGCCTCGACAGCCGGACAATCCATCAGGCGCTGCCACAGGGCGTCGACGGCGCCGGGCTGGACGCCGAGCCGCCCCATGCCCGTGTCCACCTTGAGCCAGACCCGCAGCCGCCGGGGCAACATCGCCTGCGACTGCTCCAAAAGCGTGACCTGCAGCGGATCGTGAACCACCAGATCCAGGTTTTGCAGCGCCGCTGCTGCCAAGCCCTGCGCGTCGAACACCCCTTCCAGCACCACCACGGGCGCCATGATGCCCCCGGCACGCAGCCGCAGGGCCTCATCGAGTCGCGCCACCGCCAGCGCCTCGGCGTGCGCCGCCAGGGTG
>JBATEM010000358.1:0-4535 GCA_049664005.1 Candidatus Macondimonas sp. | reverse complement strand
GGGCTGGTGAAATTCGACTTCCTCGGGCTGCGCACGCTCACCATCCTGGATTGGGCGGTGGCGGCAATCAACCGTGAACGGGCCGGGCGAAACGAGGCAGCGCTGGATCTCGACGCCCTGCCGCTGGACGATGCGGCCACCTTCGCCCTGCTCAAGCGTTGCGAAACCACGGCCGTATTCCAGCTCGAATCCCGCGGCATGAAAGACCTGATCAAGCGCCTGCAGCCGGATTGCTTCGAGGACATCATCGCCCTGGTCGCCTTGTTCCGGCCCGGCCCCTTGCAGTCGGGCATGGTGGACGATTTCATCAACCGCAAGCACGGCCGCGCCAAGGTGGACTATCCCCACCCGGCGCTGGAACCCATTCTCAAGCCCACCTACGGCGTCATCCTTTACCAGGAACAGGTGATGCAGATCGCCCAGGTGCTGGCCGGCTTCACCCTGGGGGGCGCCGACCTGCTGCGCCGCGCCATGGGCAAGAAAAAAGCCGAGGAGATGGCCAAGCAGCGCGAAATCTTCGTCAGCGGTGCCGAGAATAATGGCGTGGATGGCGCCATCGCCACGCACATCTTCGACCTGATGGAGAAGTTCGCCGGCTACGGCTTCAACAAGTCCCACTCCGCCGCCTACGCCCTGCTCTCCTACCAGACGGCCTACCTCAAGACCCATGCGCCCGCCTCGTTCATGGCCGCCGTGCTTTCCGCCGACATGGATCACACCGACAAGGTGGTGACCCTGATCGATGAATGCCGGACCATGGGGCTTATCGTGCAGCCGCCGGATGTGAACCGCTCGGACTATCGCTTTACCGCCACCGATCCGGCCGGGCTCCAATATGGTCTCGGAGCCATCAAGGGTGTGGGCTACAACGCCATCGAGGCGATCGTGCAGGAGCGTGCCAGCGGCGGAGCGTTCCGGGACTTGCTTGATTTGTGCTGCCGGATGGCTGGGCGGCGCGTCAACCGGCGTGTGCTGGAGGCCATGATTCGCGCCGGCGCGCTCGACAAGCTGGGCAATTCGCGGGCCGGAATGATGCAGGCTCTGGACGAGGCCTTGCGGCTGGCCGACCAACAGGGACAGGCCGTTGCCACCGGGCAGGAAGACCTGTTTGGGCTGGCCCATACGCCGGATCTGCCGCAGCAGCTGGCCGTGACGCCGGTCCCTGAATGGCCCGAAGCCCAGCGCCTGCAGGAAGAAAAGGAAACCTTGGGGCTCTACCTCACCGGCCACCCCATCGCGCAGTTCGAGGATGATCTGCGCCAGTTCGTATCCGGCCGCCTCAGCGACCTGCTGGGCGGCGCATCCGATCCCGGTACCCGGCGCGACGTGGTGGTCGCGGGACTGGTCGTGGCCATCCGTCGCCAGGCCGGCAAGCGCGCCTTCCTGACCCTGGATGATCGCAGCGCACGCATGGAAGTGGCAGTATTCGAGGATCAGTATCAGCGCTTCCAACATCTGATCGTCAAGGATCAATTGCTGGTGGTGGTGGGCAGCATCGGCTTGGATGATTACTCAGGCAATCAGCGCCTGACGCCGCGCGAATTGTTGGATCTGGAACAGATGCGGCTGCGTTATGGCCGGCGGCTCACGCTGACCCTCGATGGACAGGGCGGTGAAGGCGTTGTCGAACAGCTGATTCACTGCCTGGAGCCCTTTCGTGATGGCTCCTGCCCGGTGCGCGTCATTTACCGCACCCAGGCCGCCGAGGCTGTGCTCGCCCTTGGCGAATCCTGGCGGGTGCGGCCGTCCGGGGATCTGTTGCAGCGCCTGCGGGACTGGCTGGGCGCGACGGCCGTCAGCCTGGAATATGCCCGTCCATCCCCTGGTCCCGGCAGACGAACTTCCCGGAGCGCCTTCGCAGAAGACTGAACGGTATTGCCGTTGAACGCGTTCTGACAGGCGACCCGACCCCCAAGATCCCGCGCCGCGCTCGGACTCCCACGGCAAGCGCCTAGGGACCGGGCGAGCGCAGCGTCTTGCGCGCTTTCGGAAAGGAGGCAGCCAGCAGAGCGGCAGCGAGGCCAAGTCCCAGGCTCAAGCTTGTGTACCAGACCGGCAGCCGGCCGATCACCGGGCCCGTGAAGACCAGCGCGGCCAGCAGGGCGACCCCCAGGGCATGCCAATATTCCAGCTCGGTGACCGTGCGGGCCGTGGCGTAACCCGCAGCCGCCGAGGCCAGAATCCCGGGCAAGCCGGCCAGCAGGGCCTGGGGGAAAGCCTGAAACTGGTGGGCGAAAAAAGCGCGGATTTCGGTTTCGTCCCACCCGCTCAGCCCAAAATAAACACGGGTCAGGCCCGACAGGGTCACGCTCACGATCACCATGGTGGCGAAATAGGCAGCCATGCCAATACCAAGCGCGCGGATGCTGTTGCGACCCCGTGGTTCTGTCATGCTTGGTTCCTCCCCCTTGATTCACCCGGACATTCTATCCGGGACGGGAGGCCTACGTCTCAGCGGCCAGCGGGGGAGGGGGAAGGGGCTTTTTCGGAGCACTGTCCTGTATGCCTTTGGTGCAAATCAGTTTTCGCCATTGAGTTTTGTGACGATGAAGGAGCCGGTGAGCTCGAGGGTGCCCCCCACGATCATCGGCGGGATGACTGCTGGCAAAACGGTCCATTGAATCGCCGTCGCAACAGGTGGCGGGGGAGGGGCTGGTGGTTGTGCGAAATCGGAAACCGCCCTTGCGGTCCCCCAGGCACCGGCCCTTATCGCGTATCCCGTCATTATCGTGCCCCAGCCCACATAATGCAGTGCGGCGGATTTTCCTTCAACCGTGGTCAGATCGGTCCACAGTAACCCCAAATCAGCCCAATAATCCTGAAAATATGCGCTCGTGGTTTCAATATAATACTGTCCTTGAACAGCGGATAGCTCGGCGTCGGACAGTTCGATCATCTCGGCCTGGGCCGCCAGCGGCGACAAGGCGGCTACAGCTGCGAAAATGGTGGATTGCGTGATGGTGTTCATGAGGTTGCTTCTCTCTTGTCGCTGGCAAAATCGCCGGGCCTTGCATGGGGTGTCTGTTCTTTATATCGGCATTGGAACGCGCTACCTGAGTGGCGCGAAATGAACCGGGAGAGGTTCGCGCTGGCGCCGCAGAGACAACTTGGACAGCGGGGGTGTTTTCTGGTGGAATGTGGCCCTTGCCGGATCTGGACGACGTGCGCCCATGCAGCTTAATTTTCTTGAATTCGAGAAACCCATCGCCGAACTGGAAGCCAAGATCGAGGAACTCCGCCATGTAGGGGACGATTCCGCGGTCAATATCAGCGAGGAGATCCAGCGCCTCGAAGCCAAGAGCCAGGCCCTGACGGCCACGATTTTTGCCAAACTCACGCCCTGGCAGGTGTCCCAGGTCGCCCGCCATGCCCGCCGTCCCTACGCGCTGGACTACATCGCCGCGATCTTCACCGATTTCGAGGAACTGCACGGCGATCGGGCCTTTGCCGATGATGCCGCCATCGTGGGCGGCGTGGCCCGCCTCGACGGCCGGCCGGTGATGGTGATCGGCCAGCAGAAAGGCCGCGACACCAAGGAAAAGATCCGCCGCAATTTCGGCATGCCGCGGCCTGAGGGCTACCGCAAGGCCTTGCGCCTGATGCAGATGGCCGAGCGCTTTCACCTGCCGGTGCTGACCCTGATCGACACCCCTGGCGCCTATCCCGGCATCGATGCCGAAGAGCGGGGACAGAGCGAGGCCATCGCCCGCAACCTGTTCGTCATGGCCCGCCTGAGCACCCCCATCATCTGTACCGTCGTTGGTGAGGGTGGTTCCGGCGGGGCACTGGCCATCGGCGTCGGCGACCGGGTGGCCATGCTGCAATACGCCATTTATTCGGTGATCTCGCCGGAAGGTTGCGCTTCCATCCTGTGGAAGGACGCTGCCCGTGCCGAGGAGGCGGCGGCTGCCATGGGCATCACCTCCGAGCGGGTCCTGGAGCTGGGCCTGATCGATACGGTGATCGAGGAACCCTTGGGTGGTGCCCATCGCAATCCGGAGCTCATGGCCGAGCGGCTCAAGGCCTTCCTGATCCGCAGCCTGGATGAATTGCAGACCCTGGATGCCGACCACCTCATCCGGCGTCGGCAGGAGCGCCTGATGGCCTACGGTCCCTTCCGCGAGACCTGAACGGCGCCGTGACCACGGAGCCAGTGCTGGAGGCCTTCCGCCGCGCGCTACGGCAATGGCCCGCCGCGGGCCGCTGTCACCTGGCCTTCAGCGGCGGACTCGATTCCACGGTCCTGGTCGATCTGGCCCTGCGCTGTCGACAGGAGCTGCCCCCGCTTCATGCCCTGTACGTCGACCACGGACTTCAGCCGGACAGCGGCCACTGGGCGGCGCATTGCACGACCTGGTGCGCGGCGCGCGGCCTCGATTTCACGGTCCTGGCGCTTGCTGGCAAGCCCCCGGTGGGGGAAAGCCTGGAGGCCTGGGCGCGGCGTGCGCGTTACGCTGCCCTGGCGACATGCTTGGCGCCGGGGGATCTGCTGCTCACCGCCCATCACGCCGACGATCAACTGGAAACCTTTTTGC
>JBATEM010000357.1:0-1978 GCA_049664005.1 Candidatus Macondimonas sp. | reverse complement strand
GCAGGCTTGCTGTGCGGCCTGCGTGCCCGCCTGGCGCAACTGGCGCTGCCGCTGGCCAGTGCCCTGATCCTGGCCCTGGTGCTGGGGCTGGCCCTCGGCACCGCCTTCTTGGGACGGTTCCTGTTCAGGGATCCGGCCGACATGAGCGGAATCTCGGATCACCTGGCCCCGCCCCTGCGTCTGGGCTTCATCGCGACCCTGGTGGCGGCGCTGGCCCTGCGCTATCTGTACCTGCAACACATCCTGGCGCAGCGGATGCGCGAGGAATTCACCCTGCGCATCGACGCGCTGCAGGCGCGCATCCGGCCGCATTTCCTGTTCAACACCCTGAACACCATCACCGCCCTCATCCGCGGTCAGCCGCGCGTGGCGGAAGCGGCGCTGGAGGATCTGGCGGATCTGTTCCGCGCCAGCCTGGCCGCCAGCGGCACCTTCGTCACGCTGGCGGACGAATTGATCCTGTGCCGGCATTACCTGCACCTGGAAACCCTGCGGCTGGGCGCGCGGCTGCGCGTGGATTGGGCGATCGACGACCTGCCGGGGCAGGCGCTGCTGCCCGCGCTGACCCTGCAGCCGCTGCTGGAAAACGCCATCTACCACGGCATCGAAACACGGCCTGGGGGCGGCACGATCCATCTGCATGGCCGCGTGGACAAGGGCTTGATTGAATTGTCCCTGCGCAATCCGCGCGACGGCAAGCCGCGCCATGGGCACGGCCTGGCCATCGACAACACCCGCCAGCGACTGGCCTTGAGCTTCGGCGCACAAGGACGCCTGGACCTGCGGCAAACGCCAACCACCTTCGAGGTCACGCTGGTGTTTCCGTTCCTCACGCGCGTGCCCGATGGCGCGGGGCGCGCGATCCCATGAATATCCTGCTGGTGGACGACGAAGCGCCGGCGCGCGCCCGGCTGGCGCAATTGATTGCCGAATTGCCGGAGCACCGGGTGGTTGGTGAAGCCGAAAGCGGCGCGCAGGCGCTGTTGCTGTGCGCGCATCTTGCTGTCGACGTCGTCCTGCTCGACATCCGCATGCCCGGGCTGGATGGCCTGGAGACCGCCCGGCTGCTGGCCGCCGGCGCCGCGCCGCCGGCAGTGATCTTTGTTACCGCCTATGCCGATCATGCTTTGGCCGCCTTCGAGGTTCAGGCGTCGGACTATCTGGTCAAGCCAGTGCGCCGCGAGCGCCTGATGCAGGCCTTGGCGCGCCAGCAGCACCGGCCTTCGCCACGGGCCGATGGCCATGATGCGCCCGTAGCGGCACCCCGCACCCAGCTGCATGCACGGCTGGGAAGCATGGTGCAGGTGGTGGCGTTGGAGCAAGTGCGCTATTTCAAAGCCGACCAGAAGTACGTCACCGTGCGCAACCACGAGGGCGAACTGCTGATCGAAGATTCCCTGGTGCGACTGGAAGCGGAATTTGCCAGTCGCTTCGTGCGGGCACATCGCAACGCGCTTGTGGCCATCGCCTATCTGGAGGCCTTGCACCAACGCGGCGTCCGGCACTGGCTGCAACTCAAGGATTGCCCGGAACGCATCGCGGTGAGTCGACGCCACCTGCGTCTGATACGCCAGGCCCTGCAAAGCACAAGAACCTGACCCCGGCCATTGCAGCCCCTCGGCCGGGATTCTAGGATGGGAACCCTTTCCCTGAATCAGGATCCCGGGCATGTCCGACCGCACCCTGCGCATCGCCACCCGCCGCAGCCCTCTGGCGCTCTGGCAGGCCGAGCATGTGGCCGCGCGCCTGCGGGCACTGTACCCCGGGCAGACCATTATGTTGGTGCCCATCAAGACCCAGGGCGATCGCATCCTCGACGTGCCCCTGGCCAAGATCGGCGGCAAGGGGCTGTTCATCAAGGAGCTGGAGCAGGCGCTGCTGGAGGGCCAAGCCGATCTGGCCGTGCATTCCATGAAGGATGTCCCCGCCGAGCTGCCTGCGGGCCTGTGCCTGTCGACCCTGTTGGAGAGTGCCGACC
>JBATEM010000356.1:0-5462 GCA_049664005.1 Candidatus Macondimonas sp. | reverse complement strand
GGGCCGCTTCATGCACCGCCTCGGCGAGGGTTGGATGGGCATGGACCGTGCGGGCCAGATCTTCGCTGCTGGCGCCAAAGCTCATGGCCACCACCGCCTCGGCAATCAGCTCCGAGGCGCCGGGGCCCAGGATGTGTACCCCGAGAATCCGGTCACTGCCGGTATCGGCGAGGATTTTCACCAGACCCTGGCTTTCCCCAACGGCCAGCGCCCGCCCGCTGGCAGCGAAGGGGAAACTGCCCACCCGATAGTCGGCCCCGGCGGCCTTGAGCGCGGCTTCGCTGCGGCCCACCCAGGCCATTTCGGGATGGGTGTAGAGCACCGAAGGGATCAGGTCATAATCGACATGCCCCGGCTGGCCCGCAATGCGCTCGGCCACGGCGACCCCTTCCTCCGAACCCTTGTGGGCCAGCATGGGGCCGCGCACCACATCGCCAATGGCGTAGACATTGGGCAGATTGGTCCGGCAATGCTCGTCGATGTCCACATAGCCCTTTTCATCGAGTTGCAGGCGCGCACCAGCCACGGCCAGGCCATCGGTATTGGGGCGCCGGCCCACCGCCACCACCAGCCGGTCCACCTTCAATTCCTGCGTCTGGTTCTCGGCATCCTGATAGGCCACCTGGACTTGGCGGCGGGCCGTCTTGACGCCGATCACCCGACAACCGAGGCGGATATCCAGGCCCTGCTGGGTGAAGATCTTCAGCGCCTGAGCCGCCAGATCGCCATCGGCCATGGACAGGAATTCCTGCTGCGCTTCCAGCAGCACCACTTCGGACCCCAGTCGACGCCAGACACTGCCCAGCTCCAGACCGATCACACCGGCACCGATGATCCCCAAGCGCTTGGGCACATCGGCGAACGCCAGGGCGCCACTGGAATCGACCACCAGATCCCCATCCAGCGGAGCGGCGCCCAGGCTGACCGAGCGCGAACCGGGCGCCAGGATGATGTGTTGCGCGGTGATCACTTCCTGCTGCTCGGTGCCCCGTGGCGTGAAGCCCACCCGACCCGTTTCCAACAGTTGTCCCTTGCCGGTCAGCGCCGTGATCCGGTTGGTCTTGAAGAGCCCGGCGATGCCTTGGGTCAGCGCAGCGACGATCCGGGTCTTGCGGGCCTGCATGGCGGCAAGATCCAGTTTGACACCAGTGGTCAGGATGCCGTGTTCGGCGAGGCCCGACTTGATTTGATGGTAGCGCTCGGAGGATTCCAGCAAGGCCTTGGAGGGAATGCAGCCCACATTCAGGCAGGTGCCTCCCAAAGACGGCTTGCCCTCCCCGTCAACCCAGTTGTCGATACAGGCGGTCTTCAGTCCCAACTGGGCGCAACGGATTGCCGCCACATAACCGGCAGGCCCGGCGCCGATCACCACCACATCAAATGATTTCGCCATCAGAATCCCGTCCCTTTATTCATTGGTGTGCCGCAGGCGGCACCGGAGAACGCGCCCCGGCGCCGGACCCGTGTCCGCTCAGACCTGCAGCAACAGCCGCGCGGGATCTTCCAGCAAGTCCTTGACCGCCACCAGAAATTGCACCGCTTCGCGGCCATCGATCAAGCGATGGTCATAGGACAGCGCCAGATACATCATGGGGCGCACCACGATCTGGCCATCCACCACCACCGGCCGTTCCTGGATCTTGTGCATCCCCAGGATGGCACTCTGCGGCGGGTTGAGGATGGGAGTCGACAGCAGGGAGCCGAAGACGCCGCCGTTGGTGATGCTGAAGGTTCCACCGGTGAGGTCGTCGATCGTCAGTCCGCCATCACGGGCCTTCTCTCCGAAGGATTGCACCTGTTTTTCCAGGTCGGCAAAACCCAGCTGTTCGGTATCGCGCACGATGGGCACCACCAGTCCGCGCGGCGAGGCCACCGCGATGCCGATGTCGAAATAGCCGTGGTAGATGATGTCCGTGCCGTCCACCGAGGCATTCACCGCCGGGAAGCGCTTGAGCGCCTCCACACAGGCCTTGATGAAGAAGGACATATACCCCAGGCGCACGCCATGGGCTTTCTCGAAACTGTCCCGATACTGGCGCCGCAGGCTGTTGACCGCCGACATGTCCACCTCGTTGAAGGTGGTCAGGATGGCCGCTGTCTGCTGGGCCTGCACCAGGCGTTCGGCCACCCTGGCCCGCAAGCGCGTCATGGGCACACGCTGCTCCAGCCGCCCCCGATCACCCGGCTCAATAGCGGGCCCCTTGGCGGCCAGTGCTTCCGATGGCGGTGCTGCGGCCGGCGCCGCGGCGGGGGCAGCCGTTGGGACTGCAGCCTTTCCCTGCGCCACGTGATTCAGGACATCTTCCTTGGTCAGCCGGCCATCCCGCCCCGAGGCGTGAATGGTCTGGGGATCCAGGCCATGCTCGACGACCAGTCGACGCACGGCGGGCGCCAGAGGCGCAGCTGCGGAAGCAGCAGCCGGCGCGGCGGCAGCCACTTCAGTGGGGGCAGCCTTTGCGACGGGCGCGGGTTCATCCGATTCGCTCGTTGCCGTCGGCGCGGCGGGCGCTTCAGCCTGATCCTCGGTCAGGATGGCCACCACATCACCCGCACGCACCACATCGCCAGCCTTGACCCGAATCTCGGTCAGCACACCAGAACTCGGCGCCGGCACTTCCAGCACGACCTTGTCGGTTTCCAGATCCAGCAGATTGTCTTCCCGATTCACGGCCTCACCGGCCTCTTTGTGCCACGCCATGACCGTGGCGTCTTCGACGGATTCCGGCAGTTGGGGGACCTTGACCTCGATGCTCATGATGATTGGCTCTCTCTCCGGACGGTTAGCGGGGGGCGTTGGATTGGGGTTCGGCTTCGGTCATGCCCAGCGCGGCATCCAGCAGTTGTTTCTGCTGCTGGACATGCAGGTCGTGATAACCCGCCGCCGTGGACGCCGAACCGGCCCGACCGGCGTAGCACAGCGTCTGACTGGGCTTGAGTAGCCGGCGAATGCGATGCTCGATGTAATACCAGGCGCCCTGGTTCTTGGGTTCATCCTGGCACCAGACAACCTCGCGCAGCTTGGGGTAAGCGCCCAGGGCGGCCTCGAATTCCGCATGGGGAAAGGGATAGAGCTGCTCGATGCGCACAATGGCGGTATCGTCGCCGCCGTGCTCCCGACGTGCTTCCAGCAGATCGTAATAGACCCGTCCGCTGCACAGGACCAGCCGCCGCACCCGGTTCTTCACCAGGGCATCGACTTCGGGCAGTACCGGCCGGAAGCTGCCCTGGGTCAGTTCATCCAGGGACGACATGGCGATGCGCCGGCGCAACAGGCTCTTGGGAGTCATGACAATGAGCGGCTTGCGGTAGGGTCGCATCATTTGCCGGCGCAGCATGTGAAACATCTGGGCGGGGTTCGATGGCACGCACACCTGCATGTTGTGCTCGGCGCACAGCTGCAGATAGCGCTCCAGTCGGGCCGAGGAATGCTCCGGTCCCTGGCCCTCATAACCATGGGGCAGGAACATCGTCAGACCACACAAACGGCGCCACTTGGCCTCCCCCGAGCTGATGAACTGGTCGATCACCACCTGGGCGCCGTTGGCAAAGTCGCCGAATTGGCCTTCCCAGATCACCAGGGTGCGGGGATCGGCAGTGGCGTACCCATACTCGAAGCCCAGCACCGCCTCCTCCGAGAGCAGGGAGTCGATGACCTGGAAGGCGCCGGGATCGCCCAGCTCCCGCAGGGGCACACAGGACGCGCCGTCCTGTTGGTTGTGGAACACCGCGTGGCGGTGGAAAAAGGTGCCGCGCCCGCTGTCCTGGCCGCTCAGACGCACCCGATGACCGTCCTCGACCAGCGCGGCATAGGCCAGCAGTTCCGCGAATCCCCAATCCACGGGCAAGGCGCCGGCCGCCATCTTGCGCCGATCATCGACAATGCGCTCCACGCGGGGATGGAGACGAAAATTCTCCGGAAACCGGTTCATCACCTGGGCCAGCTCGCGCACACGTTCCGCCGGCAGTGCGGTCTCGACCGGTTGATCCCAGTCCCCCTGGCGGAAGTTGTCCCACTGCACGGTGAACTGGTTGCCGACCATGCCGGCCCATTCGCGGATAACGTTGCGTCCCTCATCCAGGCCCTGGCGATAGGACTCGACCATGGCGCCGGCATCCTGGGCCGCCAGAACACCCGTCTTGCCCAGATGATCGGCATACAGGGCGCGACAGGTGGGCAGCTGCTTGACATGCTGGTACATCAGGGGCTGGGTGACCGCCGGCTCGTCGGCCTCGTTGTGGCCCTGACGGCGATAGCACACCAGGTCGATCACCACGTCCTCGTGGAACTCCATGCGATATTCCAGCGCCAGCCGGGTGACGAACAGCACCGCCTCGGGGTCATCCGCATTCACATGGAAAATGGGCGGCTGCACCATCTTGGCCACGTCGGTGCAGTACATCGTCGATCGGGCATCCTGGGGATCGCTGGTGGTGAAGCCCACCTGGTTGTTGATCACGATGTGCACCGATCCCCCCACGCGGTAACCCCGCGTCTGGGACATGTTGAACACCTCCATCACCACGCCCTGACCGGCGAAGGATGCATCGCCGTGGATCAGCACGGGCAGCACCCGATCCCCCGTGCCGTCCCCCCGGCGATCCTGGCGCGAACGCACCGAGCCCAGCACCACCGGATTGACAATCTCGAGGTGGGACGGGTTGAACGCCAGCACCAGATGCACCAGGCGATCGTCCACCCCCACATCGGAGGAAAAGCCCATGTGGTACTTCACATCCCCCGAATACAGTGGATCGGACAGGTCGTGCTTGCCCTCGAATTCCTCGAACAGCTCGCGCGGCGACTTGCCCAGGATATTGACCAGCACATTGAGGCGCCCGCGATGCGCCATGCCGATCACCACCTCGTCCACGCCGCGGCGCCCGGCATGGCGGATCAGGTCATCAAGCTGGGGAATGAGGGCATCGCCGCCTTCCAGCGAGAAACGCTTCTGCCCCACATAGCGGGTATGCAAGTATTTTTCGATGCCCTCGGCGGCGGTGAGTTGCAGCAGCACATGGCGCCGCTCCTCGGTCGACAGCTGCAGACGACCCCAACTGCCCTCCAAGCGCTGCTGGATCCAGCGTTTGCGGCGCGTATCCACGATGTGCATGTATTCGGAGCCGATGGTGCCGGTGTAAACCGTCCGCACCAGATCCAGAATCTGCCGCAGCGGCAGGCGTTCTTCCGCAAACAGCGAGCCGGTATTGAACACCGTGTCCATGTCGCTCTCGCCCAGACCATGGAAGCCCGGGTCGAGATCGGGCACCGGCGGGCGTTGCCACAGCCCCAGCGGGTCGAGCCGAGCCACCTCATGCCCCCGCACCCGATAGGCATTGATGAGTCGCAGAACGGCCGCCTGGCGCTGGGCCGCTGCGGCGCCCAATCCGCCATCCGTTCCGGCACCGGGCGCGCGGACGGTTTCCTTGCGCCGGACATAGTGGGCAAACGAACGCTGGATGGG
>JBATEM010000355.1:0-1645 GCA_049664005.1 Candidatus Macondimonas sp. | reverse complement strand
TGCAAATGGCCTGGAAAGGGCGCATGCCCGTTTCCGAGACCCTGCCGGAACCGTGGTACAACACCCCCAACATCCATCTGTGCACCGTACGGGATTTCGAGACCCTGTGTCGGGATCAAGGCTATCGGACTCTCAGTCGGCAAGTGGTGGATTCACGGCATCATGGCAGTTGGTTCATGCATTTCGCGCCCAATCTGCTGGGCGAAATCGCCCTCTACAGCCTGACCGGCATGAAGGGCGCACCGCCTCGTTGAAGTAGGCTATACTCGGAAAAAACATCAGGGGCGCTTCGCGCCAGGTCCAGGGAGGCTGCTATGCACACCAGAAAAACGACCACCGCTTATTGGATGGCGGGTCTTCTGTTCCTCATGCTGTCGGTTTCAGCGGCATGGGCCAACAGCTTCGAGTACGAAAACTACATCTTCCATTACAACGCCCTGCGCACCGATGAGCTGCCCGCTGAATCAACCCAGAAAGCCGGCATTCCCCGCAGCCGCAACCGGGGCTTGATCAATCTGGCGCTGCGCGAGAAGCGGCCCGATGGAAGCACCGTTGCTGTTCCAGCCCAGATCACGGTTAGCGCAGTCAACCTGAACAACCAATACCGCGAGTTGTCTCTGCGCGAGGTGCGGGAGCAAGACGCGATCTATTACATCAGCGATTTCGCCATCAATAACGAAGAAACGCTGCGTTTTCAGGTCAATGTACTCCCCGAAGGCGCGAAAAAACCATTCAAGGTCCAGTTCGAAAAGCAATTCTTTACCGCGCCCTGAACGAATCAACAGCGCCGAGCGCACCTCTGCGCGCTCTCGGCGAATCGCCAAAACCCACCTTCCGGCGCTCAGTGATCATCCAGGGAACGTCTTGTCCTGGACGCCGCGACCAAACTTCGGGTTGAGCATTACCCACGGCAGAAGGCCTCGCCGACACCATGGCCTGATGGGGGCGAGGCCGGAGGCTTATGGCCTCTTCAGTTGGAGCGCCAACGGGGCTGATAGCGGCCGCTGGCATAACCCTTGAAATAAGTCCGCAACGACAAATGATCCACAGGTGCTTCCAGGGCGTCCCTTAACAGGTCGGTCTCGGGGACGTAAGTCTGATGTTGGTTGCCGTCCACCAGCAGACGATACCAAGGCTGTTCTCGGTCCGGCGCGGGCAGGGCATCCTGGGGATACCAATCTTCCCGACCGAGGAACCAGGGATCCACATCCAATACCACAGCCCGATAATGCAATTCCCGGTGCTCGACCACATGACCGGGGGCGAATTTTGCTTGACATACGGTAGCCATCGCGGACTCCTTTGGTGTTGTTCTTGGTGGATAGAGGACAGCGAGGATGCTTGATTCCCTGCTGCCTCTCTTGCGACTCCAGCGGAAGCACTTTGTTCAATCTAGCGGCCGCTCAAACCACGTCTTGAGCGGCGTTCAGGCTTCGTTGAGGCGGGGCAGCAGGGCAACCAGATTGCAGGGCTTGTGGCGGGCATCGAGCTGGAACTGGATGATGCGTTCCCAGCCGGTCTGGCAGGCATTGCGGGAGCCCGGCAGACAGAAGATCAGCGTGGCATTGGCGACGCCGGCAAAAGCACGGGACTCCAGAGTGGATACCCCGATTTCCTCATAGGAAAGTTGCCGGAACAACTCCCC
>JBATEM010000354.1:0-1612 GCA_049664005.1 Candidatus Macondimonas sp. | reverse complement strand
GTGGCCGTTTAGCGACCCCGGAAAACGATGCGGCCCTTGCTGAGGTCGTAAGGGGTGAGCTGGACGGTCACCATGTCGCCGGTCAGGATGCGGATGTAATGCTTGCGCATCTTGCCCGAGATGTGGGCAGTGACGACATGCCCGTTTTCCAATTGGACCCGGAAGGTGGTATTCGGCAAGGTTTCAATGACCTTGCCCTGCATTTCGATCATATCTTCTTTGGACATGGCAACCCGATCATGAGAAGGGCGGAATGCCCTGCGAAGGGCTGGGATTGTGCTACAAGGTGGGTTCTTGTTCAACGGGCATGTGGCTGCCGGGCACTGCGCCAGCGGGTGTGAGCAGGTCGGCATCCAGCGGCGTCAGCGGGCTGGACGGACTTTGCGCAATCGCCAGCGCGAGTTCGTGCAGGAAACGCTCTCGGGTCCACAATTGGGCGCCCATGCGCAACAGGTGGTCCGAAGCCACCTGGCCATCGATCAGACGATAGCCCCGCCGCGCTAGCTGTTGCCCGAGGATGGCCAGCAGCATCTTGGATGCATCCGGCACCCGGCTGAACATGGACTCGCCGAAGAAGGCCCGCCCCAGGGCAATGCCGTACAGGCCGCCGACCAGATGGGGGCCCTGCCACAGCTCGATTGAATGGGCGAAGCTGGCGCGATGCAGGTGGTCATAGGCCTGCTGCATCTCGGGAACCAGCCAGGTACCGGGGCCACTTTTGCGCGGTGCGGCGCATGCTGTTACAACGTGCCGGAATGCCTCGTTCAGGCTGACGCGGTAGGGTGCCTTGCGCATGTGGCGGCGCAGGCGGTGCGACACGTGGATCGCGGCCGGGAGCAGAATGGCCCGGGGATCGGGCGACCACCACAGGATGGGCTCGCCGGGGTTGTACCAGGGGAAGATTCCCCGCTGGTAGGCTGCCACCAGACGCGAGGGTGACAGGTCTCCTCCAATCGCCAGCAGGCCGTTGGGCTCCCGCAAGGCGCGAGCCGGATCTGGGAAGTGGTCCGGCGGGTCTTGGGGGCGCAGTACCGTGATCATGGCGCGGATGACTTGAGCGGACTGTGGCGCGCCATCTGCGCAGCATAACGGTCGACCCACAGGGCTTCCTGTTCGACAAAATCGCCGATGGCCGCCCGCAGGCGTGGATCAGCGATCCAGTGCAACGACCAGCTTAAAGTGGGGAGAAACCCCCGGGGCAGCTTGTGTTCCCCCTGGGTGCCGGGATCGTAGGCGGTGAGGCCATGGGCAATGCAGTGTTCGATCCCCAAGTGGTAACACAACTCGAAATGGAGGCAATCCCACTGCCCGTTGACGCCCCAATAGCGGCCATAGAGCGTTTGGGAATCACTGAAGGTGAGCGCGGCGCCGACCGGAGTGGCGCCATCCAGGGCGACGAAGACATGCATTTGTTCGCCCAGGGTGCGTCCAACTTCCTCGAAGAAGGCCTGATTGAGATACGGGCGATGGCCGTGGCGATGAAAGGTGTCGGCGAGCAGGGGATAGATCGCCTGCCAACGCCTTGGCGTCATCTCCCGGCCGGCCCAGGTTTCCAGGCTCAGGCCCGTCTCGGCCACCCGACGCCGTTCACGGCGGATTTTCTTGCGTTTTT
>JBATEM010000353.1:0-4402 GCA_049664005.1 Candidatus Macondimonas sp. | reverse complement strand
GCCATCCCCGCCCGCCATCCAGCCGTGGACCGGGTCATGCCGATCGCGTTGCGGCAGTGGCGCAAACGCCCATTGGACCGGGAAACCTGGGTCCAGATGCGCGCGAGCCATGCCTCCCTGCGCGCGCCCCCTTATGACCTCATCCTGGATGCCCAGGGGCTCTATAAAAGCGCTCTCCTCGCCCGGCTGGGGCAGGGACCGGTGGCGGGCCTGTCGCGTAGCGCGGCGCGCGAACCGCTGGCAAGCCTGGCTTACCAGCGGCGCATCGACGTGCCACGCCCGCTGCATGCGGTGGAACGACTGCGTCGTCTGTTCGCCGAAGCCGTGGGCTATCCATTCCCCACATCCCCCGCTGATTACGGCCTTGCGAGTCGCGCCCAAGTCGATCCCCGGCTACTGGTCTTCCTGCACGGCACCACCTGGGCCAGCAAGCATTACCCCGAGAGCGCCTGGCGGGCGTTGATCGACCTGGCGGAAGCGCAGGGTTACCGAGTGGCGCTTCCCTGGGGTAATGCGCTGGAAAAGGCGCGCGCGGATCGGCTCGCGCAGGCCAGCCATCGGGTGCATGTCCTGCCCGCCTTGACGTTGGATGGGCTGATGGATGTGTTGTCCGCGGCTGCTGGGGTCATCACCGTCGACAGCGGTCTGGGACATCTGGCCTGCGCATTGGGACGCTCGGTAATCGGGATTTATGGCGCCACCGACAGCGCGCGAACCGGATTGAATGGCGGATCCAGCCACAATCTGCGCGCCGATCTCGCCTGCTCGCCCTGCATGAAACGTGACTGCCCTCGACTACCCGCCACAGGCACCGACGATCCCCCCTGCTACGCCACGATCCACCCCAAGCGCACATGGTCGCAACTCCAAGCCCTGATGGACCGCGCCGCGCCAAGGCAGGATGGCAGCGCGACCTGAGACGGGGGATTACCGCAAAAAGCACGCCGAGCAAAATCCAGCGTCATCACCGTCAGGCATGTCATCCCGTGAGCGTCGAGCCATCGTCGCGACCGGGTGCCGCCAGCTTCTCCCCGCGGTGAGTTCATGGAGAAGTGCGGCATCAGCAAATCCGGGGCAACAGCTCGCCGCTGCCCCATTCCAGTGGACGGCTGAATCCCAATGGGCTCTCCAGCCATACCCCCTCGCCCTGAGTGACCTGCCCGATGGTCACCGCCCCGGCGCCCAAGGCGCAGGTCCGCAGCGCCCGCAAGGCGGCGCTTTCCTGCTCCGGCGGCACGATGGCAATGAAGCGGCCCTCACAGGCCAGTTGCAGCGGATCGATCCCGAGCAGCTCGCAGGCCGCACGTACCGGCGGCTCCACCGGCACGGCCGCCTCCGTGATGTGAAATGCGAGACCCGCCGCGCGGGCGATTTCGTGCACCACGGCCGCCAAGCCGCCGCGCGTCACATCCCGCAACACATGCACGCCTTCCCCACCCACCGCATCCAACAGGGCCTCAACCGGCTCGATCAAGGGCGCGCTGTCACTGATGAAATCTGTTTCAAACCCCAGATTCTCGCGAGCGTTCAGCACTGCCAGTCCATGCCGGCCCAGATCCCCGGAAAGCAGGATCCGGTCGCCGATGCGCACCTGGCGTGGATGCAGATGGCGATCAGGCGCCACCGTGCCCAGCCCGGTCATGGCGAGATAAAGGCCATCCGCCTGGCCGCGCCCCACGACCTTGGTGTCTCCCGCCACCACCTGCACACCGCAGCGCAGCGCAGCGCGCTGCACGCTGTCCAACACCCGCTCCAGCAACGCAATCGCCAGACCTTCCTCCAGGATCAGGGACAGAGTCAGCGCCAGCGGCTGGGCGCCCGCCATCAGGAGATCATTGACGGTCCCGAAGACCGCGAGCGAACCGATATCGCCACCGGGAAAGAACAGCGGCTGCACCACAAAGGCATCGGTGGCCAGGGCGATCCGCCCGGTGGTTGCCGGCAGCACCGCTGCGTCATGGAGCGCAGCGGCCTCCCCCTCCAAGCGCGGCAGGATCACCCGTTCCAGCAAGGCCTGACTCATCCGCCCGCCGCCGCCGTGCGCCAACCGGATCTCGATCGGATCCGAAAAAGGCGCTGGACACAGCAGCGCGCCCTGAACGTTTGCGTCCGAATTCATCCCTCCTCCATCGGCGCGCGGTAGTGGAAATAGGCAGCGCAGGCGCCCTCGGCGGATACCATCGGTGCGCCCAGGGGATGTTCGGGGCGGCAACGCCGGCCGAAGGCGGGGCAATCGGTTGGGGTAAGCCGACCGGTCAAGACTGCTGCCGCCTGGCAGTCCGGATGGCTTGACTCTGGCACCTGATCGAGCGGAAACCGGACCTCAGCGTCAAAAGCTTGCCAGGCAGGTCGCAAGCTCAGCGCCCCGTTCGGAATTTCCCCCAGGCCGCGCCAGGAACGGGTGGCAGGTTCGAAAACTGTCTCCAACAGGCGCTGCGCATCGCCTTTACCACCGTCCGTCACTGCTCGGGCATAGGCATTTTCCAGCCGCGCCTGCCCGCCCTCCAGCTGATCGACGGCGCGCAACACCCCCTGCAGGATATCCACGGGTTCGAAGCCCGTCGCCACCACCGGCAGACTGAAACGCCGAACCAAGGGCGCGTATTCGGCAAGTCCCATCACGGCGCAGACGTGGCCTGCGGCAAGCAGGGCCTGGATGCGATGGTTCGGTGTCGCCAACAGGGCTGCGACTGCCGGTGGTACCCGCACATGGGCGACCAGCAGGGAAAAGTTGGCCAGCCCCAGGGCCTGGGCCTGGAGAACAGCCAAAGCCGTTGCGGGAGCCGTGGTCTCGAAGCCCACGGCAAAGAACACCACCTGATCCTGGGGCTGGCGCTGAGCGAGGCGCACAGCGTCGAGAGGTGAATAGACTGCCTGCACCCGGGCACCGCGAGCCCGGGCGGTGGAAAGGTCCTCGCCGCTGCCCGGCACGCGCAGCATGTCACCGAAGGAGCACAGGATCACGCCAGGCGTCCGGGCCAGGGCAATCGCCTGGTCGATGCGGGCGGTCGGCGTCACGCAGACCGGACAGCCCGGACCATGGATCAGCGCGATCCCGGCGGGTGCCAGCAGCCGGTCCAGACCGTGGCGCAGGATGGCGTGGGTCTGGCCCCCACAAACTTCCATCAGCGTCCAGGGCTGGCTCACCCGGCGGGCGATGGCTTCGACGCATCGATGCATTGCATCGCGGTCCCGGTAGGGATGGGACGCCATCACATCTCCCCCGCCAGCCAGCCGTCCAGCTTCCGCGCCGCCTCGGGATCGAGCCGGGTAATGGCCAAACCGGCGTGCACCAGCACGGTGTCCCCGACTTCCGCCTCGGGCACACAGGCCAGGCTCACGGCCTTGACCACCCCGCCAAAATCGACCCGACCGGTGCGGAACAAGGGCTCCTCGTCACTGCGGCTCAGCAGCCGCCCTGGAATTGCCAGACACATGATCAGCCTTCCTCCCAAACGCCGGCTGCCAGCGCGGCCTGGCCCGCCGCGAGAGCGCCATCGTTGACCGGCAACCGCTGCGGCCAGAACACGCGCCGTCCCTGACCACGCAGCAGTCGGACCGTGTGCCCGAGCAGCAGGGTGTTCTGGAAACACCCCCCGGTCAAGACGACCGTCTCCGTGTCCAGTCGCGCCACCGCCTGCGCAATGAGCGCGGCCAGGCTCAGGTGCCAACAGGCAGCGATGGCGGCAGTCGATTTTCCCGCCTGACGGTCCGCCAGCGCTGCCCGCAGGGCCATCCGCCAGTCCATACGGATCAGCCCTGCCCCATCCGCGACACAGGAAGTGGCGTAAGGCGCGGCTGGCCCCTGCCAACTCCGGGCCAGCGCCTCCAGCCCCATGGCCGCCTCGCCCTCGTAAGTCACGGGATGGGTCCGCCCCAGCAAAGCGGCCATGGCGTCGAACAGCCGTCCCGCACTGGTGGTGGTCACACAAGCCGTGCCTGTTTCGAGCATTCGCCCCAGGACCCGCAGGGTCTGAACCTCGAACCCCAGTCGCGATGCCCAAGCACCATTCAAGGGTTCTCCCAGCGCTTCGAGCACACCCAGAGCGGTGCGGCGTGGATCGCCCATGGCTGCATCCCCACCGGGCAGCTGAAACGGGATGAGCGTCCCCACGCGCCGCGACCGACCAGCTTCCCAGGCCAGCAATTCGCCGCCCCAGCCCGTCCGATCAGTGCCAAGGCCGGTGCCGTCCCAAACCACGCCCAGCAATGGACCCGGCCATGCCGCTTCCAGGACCGCCGCCGCCAGATGGGCGTGATGATGCTGCACAGCGATCAGCGCCAGGCCCTCCCGCTCGGCCTGCGCCGTGGCCAGCCGGGTAGGGACATAATCGGGATGCAGGTCGCAGGCCAGACGCTGGGGCGCAAGGCCGAACAGAGCCGGCAGGGTCATGCATTCCTG
>JBATEM010000352.1:0-13019 GCA_049664005.1 Candidatus Macondimonas sp. | reverse complement strand
TTGCCGAACATGTCTCTTCCTGTCAGACGGGACCCGACGGGTCCGATGAGTGGTTATGCGACGGGCGGGCAGACCGAGGGTCAAGGTGAGCGCCAAACCGGCCCCAGACTATAGAAACCGCTCCGGCACGTCTTTAAGAAAGGCAAGCAGGCTGCAGGAGGGCGGGTTGTAACCCAGGTCCTGCTGGGGAGTCAGCGCTATAAGCCAGGAAAAACCATCGGGCAAAGCCCTGCACGGTCTCAGTGGTTTGATCAACCGTCGCAACCCGGGCCTGAGCCAGACAGCCTTCCATAGCCACGAACAGGGTGCGGGCGATGGGCAACGCATCACCGATAAAACGGAACTGGCCAGATTTGCGGCCGTTTTCCAGAATGTTGGCGAGGAAATGCTCGGCATCGCGGCGCGCGCGGGTGCGAAATTCCTTGATCAGGTCACGATCGACGCGACCGATACCGATCAGCAGGCCGGAGACGCTTTCCAGGTTTTCCGAGTCATTGAGTACGCTCTCGATGCCCTGGAAGAATTTCAGCATCTGCTCCTTGGGGTTACTGGCGCGGACCATGGGGGCATAGATATGGGCCACGAACAGCTTACGCAGGCGCTTGACGCACTCGACGAACAAGGCTTCCTTGCCGATGAAATACCAGTACAACGCGCCTCGGGTGAGGTCACAGGCTTCGGAGAGTTGGCCAATTGAGACGCCGTCGTAGCCATAGCGGCCGAACATCTCAAAAGCGGTTTGCAGGATCCGCTCGCGGGTTTTCAGGTTGATGGCGTCCGGCTTGGGAAGCCTTTTTCGTGGCAGGGGGCGGGCTTGTGGGTGGACCGTCAACATAAAAACCATTCCGTTCTTGTCGTGGATGCCACGTTAAAACCCATGCGAAGTCAGCTTGTCAGGCATCAAAAGTGAACAGTAGCCTCACGCTGGGCATCATTTCAAATGACCTTAAATTTAAGATAAATCATTGGCTTTGCTTGAAAAGGCAATTAATAAACGATTAGCTTGACACAAAGAAGCCGGCCAATGTGCATCACTGGCAGTCATTATAGGGGGGGATGACCAGTCTCTTGAATGCGGCATATTGTCGCACCCGGAATGCTCTTTGTTTTTATGCTTTTCTAATATTCTTGTAAACGCTAGAAAGACACTCGACTTGATCTTAAATGCGGCAATATGCCGCATTTAAAAGAGCGGCTTCGCGTTTTATAATTGCTACAGTCGCGTATAAGACGACTCTTCAAGTTATGCGAAGCAACCAAAGGAGCGCCCTATGGACATGCTAGGCATGTATCCATTGTGGTATGTACCGAAGATCGGAACTGCCTGGGTGATGGGGATAATCGGTGTTATTCACGTCGTGGCCTCGCATACTTCTGTAGGCGCATCTTTTTTATTTGCATTACTGGAAACCGTTGCCTACAGGCAGAATAAGCCGCAGTTGATGGGGTTTATCAAACGCTACGGGATGTTTCTGCTCGTCTTCTCCTACATCATCGGTTCGATTACCGGTCCTGGAATTTGGTACGCCATTACAGTGGCAAGCCCGCGAGGTGTCGGTGGCCTGATTCATAATTTCGTCTGGATCTGGGCCGCCGAATGGGTCTATTTCACGGTCGAAGTGATTGGCGTCTATGCCCTGGTGTATCTGATTGGCAAAATTGATCCGCGCACACACCTGAAGCTGACTTGGTCATTCGCACTGGCATCTTGGGCGACGATGTTGCTGATCGTCGGCATCCTGTCGTTCATGATGTGGCCGGGAAATGAGGCCTGGTACCTCACCGGCTCTACCAATGACGCCTTTTACAATCTTAATTTCTTTGCCCACCTGGGAATTCGCACCGGATCGATGCTGGTCATGGCCGCGGTGGTTGGCCTGATGGTGGCCAGCCGCATGCAGGATTTGGCGCTGCGAAAAAGTGTCGTGCGCATGCTGGCGCCGGTTGGGCTGATCGCCGGCTTGTTTGCTGTGATGATGTTTCTCTATTACCTGCAGACACTGCCGAACAACGCCCGTGTGATGCTGAACGCCCATCTGTTACCCGTGTATGCACGGGGAATGATTGCAGTCACTGTCGCAACAACCCTCTATCTTCTTTTTGCTTGGTGGAAGCCAACCAAGGTGGGTCTACCGCTCGCATTCGCCATGTTTGCTTTTGTCGCAGTGGTTGGCGTTTGGCCTGAGGAACGCATGCGTGAATCAATGCGCAAGCCCTTTGTGGCGGGGCAGTACATCTACTCGAACCAGGTGATCGCACGCGACGTGCCGGGCAAGGGCATTTTTTGCGAAGTGGACCGCATTGCCGAAAAGGGCCTGCTCAAGCTGGATCCCTTTGTTCCCGATCGCCTACGCACCATCACCGATGCAAACCGCCTTGAGGCCGGTCGCTTGTTGGCCAAGATCGCCTGCGCCAACTGCCATGCCCTCGAGCCGGGCGCGCCGCTACGCAACATCCCGGACAAGTTCTATCGGGCAACCGATGAAGACCTGATTGCGGCTTTTCTGCGCGGGCCGCTCAAGCAGGGTGCTCAGCCCTATATGCCACGCATTGATCTACCGGAGCACGAGATCCGCGCTCTTGCAGCCTACCTTGCGGCGGTCAATCGTGGCCTGGACGTGGAGCGCATGATCGCCAATCCGCCTCTCATTACCTATGTCCGATGACGAAGGAGTAACGAGTTGGATATCGGAACGCTGATGCACACTCTGCGCGACCCAGCGGGCGTACCAGCGCATCCTGTGCTTTTCCAGGTGTTGATGGTTTTCACCTGGATCTTCCACATCGCTTTCGTGCATCTGACACTGGGAGCAGCGGGACTTGCCATCTACAGCTTCCACAAATCGGGTAATGGACCCTATTGGGAACGGCTGTCGATGGCGATGACCAAGGTCGCCAAGGTGGGTGTATCGCTGCTGATCGTGCTGGGTGTCGCGCCACTGCTTTTCACGCAGGTGATCTATGACCCGCAATGGTATGTCTCGAATCTATTGTCGGCCCGCTGGGTGATCGGCTTCATCTTCACCTTGATTATCGCCTACTGCCTGTGGTTTGCCTTCTATTACGCCAACCATGAGGGAGCCAAGCGTTACATCGGCGTCTATGCCTGGATTGCCCTTGCATTGCTTTGCCTTGACGGGTTGATCATGCACGCGCTGTCCTATCAGGCGCTGCTGCCAGAGCAGTGGATGGCGTGGTATGCGCCCGGCGGAATGGTCGACACCCGTGGCGCCAAGCTGCACGCGATCCAGTGGCCGCGCTTTCTGTTCATCGTGAGTCTGGCCTTGCCGGCAGTGGGGCTGTTCCTGATCGCCTATGGGCAATATTTTGCTGAACGCGCCGATCGGGAACCGGCTTATCGCGCGTTTGTGCGCAACCTGGGGCAGTCCCTGGGCCTATGGGGGTTTGGTTTGTCGTTCGCATTATTGCTCTTGTGGCAATTCGCGCATCCAGCCCAAAGTGGCCTGACGACGCATCCGGTGGGATGGTTACTCGCCGCGGCCCTGCTCTTGATGGGGGTGTGGGTCAAGCGACTTCCTCAGAATGGACACGGTTATCTGCCGCTGCTGGGCGGGGTATTCGTGCTGGGTCTGCTGGCGGTCTGGCGCGAGATCGTGCGAATTCATTATCTGCAGCCGTTCGGTTACGCAGTTGCCGACTACCCGGTGCATGTGGATTGGCCGTCGACGATTCTATTCTTTCTGACCCTGATTGGCGTCGGTGGCCTCGTTGGTGGTTTTTACCTGACGCTGCTGTATCGGGCAGGGCGGGTCGAAGGGATCTACACCGCCGATCGCACGGTGGCGCGCCTCGGCACGAGCGCTGTTGCTGTGCTTACCCTCTGGATTGCCGTGTTTTTCGCCTATGGCATCACCATCTGGATTCGCAACACATTCCAGGCCGGTTCTTGAGGATTTATTCAATGAAGGCTTCCGCTTATCGATTGGCCGGCGCCGTCATGCTGGTCGCAAGCTGTTCCGTATCCGCTCAGCAATCCGGCGGGGCAGCTCCCGATATCAGCGCCGGAAAAAAGCGGGCTGCAGTGTGCTTCGCCTGTCATGGCGAGAATGGCATTGCCAAGATCCCCGCAACTCCACACCTCGCCGGACAGAACCGCAGCTATCTGGAAAAAGCCTTGCTTGCCTATCGAGGCGGACAGCTCCGCCAAGACACAACGATGACCGCGATGGCCAAGTCGCTATCTGACGCCGACATCACCAATATTGCAGCGTATTTCAGCTTGCTGACACGCATGGATACGGGACAGACAGTGGTGGAGACCCTGGAAACCCGGGAACGCATCAAGCCAGTTGGCGCAGTGCAATACGCTTCTGAAACGACGCCCGTCACAGCGCCCGCTTCCCTGGCAATGGCAACGAACCAGGCGGCGGCAGAACCGCGCGCCGGCGACACCATTTTCAACACTCACTGCGCCACCTGTCATACCACAGGCGCGGCAGGCGCCCCCAAGCTGGGTGACCAAGCCGCATGGATGCCTCGGATCAATCAAGGCAAGAAGATTTTATATCAGCACGCCCTGCAAGGGATTCGGGCCATGCCGCCCAATGGTTCATGTACGACCTGCTCGGATGAAGAAATCAAGATCACTGTCGACTACCTCGTCGCAAAATCACGGGAGTGACATCCATGTCGAAACGAAGGCGGCGGCCCAGACAAATTTATGAGATGGCACAAACACGGAAAATGGTCGGCGGCGCGGCTGGGTACAGCCTTATCTTGACCAAGGAAGTGACCTTGGAAGGGTATCCGGTCAGATCATGGTTCGAGGTGTGTGATCAGGGCGACGCCTTGCTGTGCCGCTTTTCGAGCATAATCGCGGCTCGTGAGTTCGTTTCATCACGGATCGAGGCGATCTCAGCCTCACTCTTGATGCCCTCCAGCAGCGTTGCCGCCTGCGTCTGAGCGTGCGATTGCCCAGCCGTCAACTCGCATTGCGCCAGATTGCCCAGCCCCTCGACCAGGCTGTGAATCTTGGTGGTCAGTCCGCCCCGCGAGCTCCCGATTGCTTGATCGCCGTTTTTTTCGGAGCACCGGCAGCATGCTGGTGGGCTCTGACGATGGTGGAGTCGAGGAAGACCTCCTCAAAATTGTCATTTTTTTCCGGCATTCATCTCTCCTCAAGGGGCAAGCACGGCCTCGGCGTCGCCCCGGAAGTAGGAGCCGGTCATGGCGACGATGTGCGTCCTGCCCCGCGCGATGAACTGCCCCAGACGCTGGCCGAGCCTGTTGTCCGGGTTGGCCGAGACATGGTGGAACTCATCGACGGCAATGAGTCGGTCGTCGAACGCCGCCACGCCGTAGGCATCGACCGCGAAGCGGAAGGTCGCGTGGGTGCAGACCAGCACCTTGGCGTCGCTTTCGAGGAACGCGCCCAGGGACTTGACCTTGCCGCCATTGTCGTTGCCCGGCGCGTCGCACAGGTTCCACTTGGGTTCGACCTGCCAGTCGGACCAGAAGCCGTACTTGGATAGCGGCTCGTCGTTGAAGCTGGCCCCGATGGCCTTCTCCGGCACCACGATGATGGCCTGCTTGATGCCCTGGTTCTTGAGCTTGTCGAGTGCCACGAACATCAGCGCACGGCTCTTGCCCGACGCGGGCGGCGACTTGATGAGCAGGTATTGCTCGCCGCGCTTGTCAAAGGCCCGCTCCTGCATGGGTCGCATGCCAAGGGCATTGGCCTTGGTCGATGCGCCGTTGCGGGCGTAAGTGACGGAAACAGAGGGGATGGATTTATCGGCGCGATCAGTCATTTCTTGATCGTCTGTTGAGGTTCGGCACGGTCCTTCAGAATGGCCTTGCCAAACCAATCCGGTACGTCGGTCAATTGAGAATCAACGACATTCTCTGGAACGTCGCGCCAGAATGCCAAGATCGCGTCCGAGAACACCTGAAACTGATCGTCGCTTACCTTAAGATGCGTGTGGTCACGATATTTCGTCTCCGAGAATGCACCGCCTGACCCATTGAACGGATCAGAAAGATATTCAGGATAATTGTTCCTCAACTCGTCTAGAGATTTGCCCTCGCCGTGCTTGTAGACGTTGACCACAAGGCGGCACGCATCAAGCGCCATGAAGTAGCCCGCGCTGCGGAAATTCCATCCAAAGCTCTCAAGCAAGTCGAAGTGATAGAGGGCGACATAGCCACTGTTGCCAAAGTCGATCAGCCATTCCCGAAACTCGGGTTCCATGTCCTCAACCAGGCGGCCTATGTGCGGCTGATGGGCCAGAATCTTGGCCCCAGCCCGGATAGCTTCACCGCGCGTTGCGCGGCGTTGGCATCCTTTGGAGCGAGGAAGCGATAGAGCCGTTGCACATCAGCCAGCGCCGGCGGCGTCCAGATCAGACGTGGCACTTAGGCAGCTCAGCATCCTCGCCGGCTTCCAGCTTCGCCAGCCAGGCATCGACTTCTTCATGTGTCAGGTGCAGGCCGGTGCGCTGATACGCTTCCCAGGCGCGCAGCGCCTCCTGTTTGAGCGCCTCGCGCTTTTCCTCGCGCTCGACGTACTGATGGATGGCTTCGAGCATGATCCAGTGAGGCCTCGACGCTGGTGCCTTATGCACCGCAGCTTTATGTACTGATGGATGGCTTCGAGCATGATCCAGTGAGGCGAACGGCGGCGCTGATTGGCGAGGTGCTGGATGCGACCTCTCAGCGTGTCATCGATCTTCAGGGACGTTGCCATAGTGGGCCTGCATTACCAGTAATACCCAGTGATAATGTAGCCCTTTCCGGCCTCCGAATTCATCCAGGACGGCGCGCTGAAATTGGCTTGCCGTGTCGCATAAGTCCTAAATTTTGCGATAAGCCCTGCCCGTCATTTTCAGAAGACGACTGCAACAGGTCACGGGGCTAGCCGCCCCGTGTGCAGCTGACTCCTGACATTCCGTGCAGTCGTTTTCTGAAAATGACAGCGCCGGTTGCCTTGGCGGGCTTGTCACAACCAAGGTTTTATCGAACGATTGCATCGCCCTTTGTGATAGGAGTATAAACACACAAACACCTATTAGCGGAGAACGCCATGAATACCATTCGCTGGAATGTCGCCGTCTCGGCCGACACCGACCAGTCGCTTCGGATGTTTCTGGCCAGCCAGGGTGGCGGCCGAAAAGGCGACCTGTCGCGCTTCATCGAAGAGGCGGTACGGGCACACATCCTGGAACTGACGGCCGAACAGGCCAAAGCCGCCAACGCCCATCTGAGTGAGGCAGAATTGACCGACGCGGTTGACGAAGCGCTCGCCTGGGCACGTAAGCGCTGATGCGGGTCGTGTTGGATAGCAACATCCTGTTCAGCGCACTGATTTCACCGCATGGCGCGCCTGATGCGATCTACCGTGCCTGGCGCACTGCGCGTTTCGAGGTGGTGACTTCGCGGATGCAGCTCGATGAAATTCGCCGAGCCAGCCGCTACCCCAAGCTCCAAGCCATCCTTCAGCCCGCCAAAGTAGGGGCCATGATCAATAACCTGCAAAGGGCAGTGGTACTGGAGCGTCTGACCATCGAGGTTGAAGCTGATGATCCGGATGACTCGTTTCTGCTGGCCATGGCCTTGGCGGGCGATGCGGACTACCTGGTGACCGGTGATCGTCGCGCCGGCCTGCTGCAACGCGGGCACATCGAACGCACGCTGATCGTCACGCCCGCCGTGTTCTGCGTCGAGGTGCTGTGATCAGTGTGAAGTGTCCTCGTTTTTCCGAGTCATTCGGAAGTAGAGGTGATTGATGATGCCATGGCGTAGGCGACGGGCGAGAGTCCTCCGAGTACACGATGAGGTCGTTGATGGTTGTAGCGGTGGCGCCAGTCCTCGGTCATGTGCCGGACTTCGTGCAGGCTGGTGAATACGTAGGATCCAAGACCTCGGTATGAAAGGTCTGGTTGCAGCGTTCGATGTAGGCGTTCTGGGTCGGCTTGCCCGGCTGGATGTGCAGCAACGCCACGTGGTGCTGCTGGGCCCACTGCCTCAGCGCGGCGCTGATGAACTCCGGGCCGTTGTCCAGGCGCAGGCGTGCACCGCTAAGCTCGACCAGTGCCCGGACCCCGCGGAGACGGCAGGCTGGTGTCGATCTCGATCCGCAGCGACTCGCGGTTGAAATCGTCGTTGACGTTGAAGGTGCGGAAGCGCCGCCCGGCCCACAGCGCATCGGCCATGAAGTCGGCCGACCCGGTGTGGTTGGCCTGGCCGGGAATCTCCAAGGGCTCGCGGGATACGGTCCGGCAGGCGCCGCTTGCCCCGGCGTGGCAGATTGCGCTTCATGGCCACATAGACCCGCCAACTGCGTGTCTTGCCGAATCCCTTCGGCTGCAAGGCTTCGTCGAACGCAGGCCAAATCCATAGCCGGGGTTGTCCTTCAGGTGGGTCTCGATCGCCTCGATCAGCGCCGCGTCGTTCCGGGGACGCGGGGCGTAGTGCCGCGCCGAGCGCGACAAGCCCAGCGTGCGGTCGGCACGCCGGGCACTCAGGCCGTGATGGGCGCGGTGAAGGGGCGCAAGGCCGCCCGCCATGCCACCTCCGACTGGATGGAGCTGGAAAAGCAGCGCGGCATTTCCGTCACCAGCTCGGTGATGCAGTTCCCTTATCGGGACTGCGTCATCAACCTGCTCGACACCCCAGGGCATGAGGATTTCTCGGAGGATACCTACCGCACCCTCACGGCCGTGGATTCGGCGCTGATGGTGATCGACTGCGCCAAGGGCGTGGAGGAGCGCACCATCAAGCTGATGGAGGTGTGCCGGCTGCGCGATAGGCTCATCTTTACTTTTATCAACAAGCTCGATGGGGCGCTGGTCTATCTCGCCCCCCAGCCGCGTCAATCTGCAACTCGCGATGGAGAAATGGCCCAAGGTGCGCTTCGATGCCACCATCGAGCACGCCCCGGTAGGTTTCTGAGCACGCCTGCCGAGCCGACTGGCCGCGCCTGCATTCTGATCCCTGGCGCTGGGTTTCAAAGCCACAGCATGCAGCCAGTCTCGAAGGGGTGGGCCAGGCCGGCGTGGAGCGGAAATAGCCGAACCTCGTAACTGTATAGCCCCGCTTCTTCGATGGGCTCCTCCAGCGTGAACAGGGTGGCGCTGCCGTCGATCCCCTTGGGGGTGAGGGTGTAGCAGGTGCGGCGGTTAAAGTTGCCATAACCGTCGTCATCCCCCAGTACGCACTCCAGTCGCACGTCTGCCGGGCTCAGACCATTGAGCTCCACGCGTACCCGCAAGCTCAAGGGCGTCCCAACCGCCATCTGGGCGGTCGGTTCATCTATCCGCGCCATGCGAATGCCGGGCCAGGCATGGCGCACTTTTTCCTTCCACTGCGTCAGTTCCGCTGCCAGTGCGCCATCCCGGTCGGCGAGGCGCTGGCCATGGCGTATGGCGGGGGCATAGTACTGCTTGATGTAGTCTTCCAGCATGCGCTCGGCGCTGTGGCGCGGCAGGATGGTTTTCATCGCGGCCTTGGACTTTTTCACCCAACCAGGGGAATAACCCTGGCTGTTGCGGGCGAAATAGAGCGGAATGACCTCGTGTTCCAGGAGATCCAGCAGCTCCTCGGCCTCCAGACGGTCGCGGGTTTCGGGATCGATCTCGGCCTGGGGGACCAGCCCCCAACCGTTTTCGCCATCGAAGGTTTCGCCCCACCAGCCATCCAGGATGCTGACGTTCAGGCCGCCGTTGATACCGGCTTTCTGGCCCGAGGTGCCGCAGGCTTCCATTGGGTATTCCGGCGTGTTGAGCCAGATGTCCACACCCGACACCAGCTTGCGGCCCAGGGCGAGATCATAGTTTTCGATGAAGAACAGCTTGCCGGTGAAATCGGGCTGTTCCGAATAGTCGCCGATGATGCGGATCAGATCCTGTCCGGGCCGATCCTGGGGATGGGCCTTGCCGGCGAACAACAGCACGATGGGGCGGTCAGTCTGGCTGAGCAGGCGCGCCAGCCGCGCCGGGTCGCGGAATAATAAGGCGGCGCGCTTGTAGGTGGCGAAACGCCGTGCGAAGCCCAGCACCAAGGGGGGATTGCCGTTGGGAGTGATGTGCTTCAGGAGGCGCTGGATGTGGGCCTCCCCCATGTGATTGCGGCGGTACTGCCGGCACAGGGCCTCGCCCACATAGTCCAGCATGCCCGCCTTGATGTTCTGGCGCAGGCTCCAGAACGCCTGGTCCGGAATGGCTTCGACGTACTCCTTCCAGAAGCGTGGATCGGTCATGTAGTCGCGCCAGCCGCGCGAGCGGGAATCGAACAGCATCACCCACTCGCTGGCCAGGAAGGTCATGACATGCACGCCATTGGTGACATGGCCGATGGGATTTTCCGGCGGCGGGATCTGGGGCCAGTGATAGGCTTCCATCTGTGATGCGACTTCGCCGTGGATGCGGCTGACGCCGTTCTGGAAACGCGATCCGCGCAGGCCCAGGGCGGTCATGTTGAAGCGAGACTCCTGGCCCGGGGACTGGCCCAGCGCCATGACCTCATCCATGCGGACCCCGAGTTGATGAGCGAGGTCCTTCAGGTAAGGCTCGATCAGGGCGCGGTCGAACACATCGTGACCGGCGGGGACCGGGGTGTGGGTGGTGAACAAGGTGGCGGCGGCGACCTCCTCCAGGGCTGCGGCGAAGGATCGACCATGTGCCACCTGTTCGCGGCAGCGCTCAAGCACCAGAAAGGCCGCGTGGCCTTCATTGATGTGCCAGACGCTGGGGGTGATGCCCAAGGCGCGCAGTACCCGTACACCGCCCATACCCAGCACGATTTCCTGGGTCAGGCGCGTGGTGCGATCGCCCCCGTAGAGCTGGTAGGTAATCGCCCGGTCGTCGTCCCGATTGCCAGGCACATCGGTGTCGAGCAAGTAAAGCTTGAGATGCCCCACCATGGCCTGCCATACGCGCACCCGCACGCTGCGACCGGGGAAAGCCAGTTCGATTTCTACCTGTCGGGCCTTGCCGTCAAGTGCCGGGGTGATGGGCAGGTCGTCGAGCCGGTGGGGGTGGAATTCCGCTCGCTGCTCCGCATGCTCGTCGATGATCTGAGTGAAATAGCCCTGGTGGTACATCAGTCCCACGGCCACGAAGGGCAGCCCCAGGTCGCTGGCGGCCTTGCAATGATCCCCGGCCAGGATGCCCAGGCCGCCCGAATAGAGCGGCAGGCTTTCGTGCAGCCCGAATTCGGCGCAGAAATAGGCGATGACATCCTGGGTGGGGTTCAGCAGAGGCGCCAGTTTGGGATGCAGGCGCCGGGTCTGGTCCTGGTAATGACTCGAGACACTGAGGGCGTACTCGTACTCTTCCATGAAGTTGATGTCATCCAGCAAGTCGCACAGACGCTGCTGGGAGATGCGCCGCAGGAATACCTTGGGATTGTGGCCGCAGGCGTCCCACAGCAGCGGATCCATGTGCCGGAAGACGCGGCGAATGCGCCGATCCCAGGCGTAGAGCAGGTTATTGGCCAGGATGTTCAGACCGCTCAGGGGTTCGGGCAAATGCGCCTGGACTTCGATGGAATAACGCTGCGGGGGCATGCAACTTCCTCATGAGGTGATTGGCAAGCGAATCGAGGCTGGGCGGGATAACCCACGAAGACTACCGCTCGTGTGTGACCGGAAAATGGACGGTCGAATCCGTCCATGCCGGAATTTCAGCGTGCCTTCGGATAGTCGGCAATGTCCGGCCCTTTCTGAAACGGCACCATGGCGCGCCGCATCAGGGCGCGGGGAATCAGGCTCAGGGCTGCCACCGCCAGCCGGTTGCTCCAGCCGGGGATGGCCACTGTACGCTTGGCGCGGATCAGGGCATAGGCCTGGCGCGCCGTGGTGGGGGCGTCGGCCATGAGGGGACGGAAGCGGCCACCGATATAGGCGGCCTGGTTGTGGGCGGTTTCCTGAAAGCGAGTGGCCACCACATTGGGGCAGACCGCCGTTACCGCGACCCCCGAACCGCGCAATTCCTCGGCGATGGCCTCGGAAAAGGACAGCAGGTAGGCCTTGGTGGCGAAATAGATGGCCATGTAGGGCCCTGGCAGGTAGCCGGCCATGGAGGCCATGTTGACCACCTGTCCGCGCCGCTGCGCCAGCATGCCAGGCAGGAACAGCTTGGTGAGCTGGGTCGGCGTGAGCATGTTGAGCTGCATCTCGCGGGTCTCGGCGTCGAAGTCGATGTCGGAGAAACGCCCGTAGGTGCCGAATCCCGCGTTGTTGACGAGAATCTCCACGGTGTGGCCGCGGCGCTGGATTTCCTCGAAAAGCAGCCGGGCGGCGTCCGGCTGGGTCAGGTCCAGCGCCACGGTGTCCACCTGCACGCCATGAGCCTGGCTCAGCTCCTGGGCCACCGCCCGGAGCCGATCGCCACTGCGGGCGACCAGGATCAGCGCATGCCCATCGGCGGCAAAGCAGCGCGTGAGTTCATAACCCAGGCCATAGGAGGCGCCAGTGATGAGCACGGCGCCGGTCAGTGGTGATGAAGAGGGGGTTCCGTCCATGGGTTTCTCCGCGTGAGTAGGGCACGTCGCGTCCATCGCCGCGTGCGATCCATTATGATCGCCCTTTTGTGGCGGATGATGCATCCATGGCGCGGCGCGGGATGATGTATTGGGCGGGTGGCGGCCTGCTGGGGCTGGCTGCCAGTCCCATGGCGGAGGCGGCGGCGCTGGCGCGCGCCGATCATCACCGCCATGGCGAGCATCCCCTGGTGTTCGATGATCCCCAAGCCCTGGCGCTGGTGAATCCGGCTTATCGCTTGCTGGTGCGCCCCCGCCTGGGCGCCTGGGCCGGGCGCCTGACCGGGTTTCACCGTACTTTCCTCGCGGGCGCCGCCAGTACCCTGGCGCGCAGCCGCTTCACCGAGGATGCCTTGGCGGCCGCCGCCGAGACGGGGCTGGATCAATATGTGATTCTGGGCGCCGGTCTCGACAGCTTTGCCTGGCGCCGGCCTGCGGGCATGGAAACCGTGCGGCTTTTCGAGGTGGACCTTCCGGCCGTGCTGGCGGACAAGCAGACACGGGCGCACCGGGCGGGTTTG
>JBATEM010000351.1:0-2105 GCA_049664005.1 Candidatus Macondimonas sp. | reverse complement strand
CACTGCAACCCAGATGGCCATTTCGATGGAATTGGCCGGCTGCAGTTCGCCGGGATTGATGATGCCCACCTGGGGGACATAGAGCGCGCCGGCAATGGCACACAGCAAGGCCGACAGCGTCCAAACGAACAGCTTGTAGTGCAGCGGGTTGTAGCCCAGGAACATCAGCCGGTTCTCGGCATCACGCACCCCTACCAGTACCCGGCCCACCTTGGCACGCACCAGGTAGCGACACAGCACATAGGCAGCGGCCACGCTCGCCACCGTGATGCCGTAAAGCGCCGCGCGTGTCGTCGGCTCCTGCAGCGAAAACCCCAGCAGTATCTTGAAGTCGGTTAGCCCATTGTTGCCGCCAAGGCCGGTCTCGTTGAGGAAGAACAGCAGCATCGCGGCATAGGTGAGGGCTTGCGTGATGATGGAGAAGTAGACCCCCTTGATACGCGAACGAAACGCCAGATAACCGAAACCGAAGGCGAACAGACCGGGCACCAGCAAGAGCATCAGCAGCGCCCAGGCCGGATGGCCGAAGCCGGCCCAGAACCACGGCAGGCTGTCACGCTGCATGAACTCCATGAAGGGCGGAAACGCCGTGCGGTAGAGCCCGGCCTGCGCTGCGGACAGACTCAGGTGCATGCCCATGATGTAGCCCCCCAGGGCGAAGAACACGCCGTGGCCCAGGCTCAGGATGCCGCAATAGCCCCAGATCAGGTCCATGGCCAGCGCCACCAGGGCGTAGCAGGCGAACTTGCCCAGCAGGGGAATGAGGTAGTCCGGCACCTGCAGCGGGCTGTCCACCGGCAGGGCCAGATTGAGCAGGGGAATCCCGCCCGCCAGCAACACCACCACCGTCCCGAATATCGCCCAGCCCCGAGGGCCAAAGATCATCGGACGGATCGCATCCGAGGCGCCGGGCAAGCCACCCGCGACGGAATGACTGAATACGGTCATCAGCTCATGCCTCCGCGGAGCGGCCGCGCAAGGCAAACAGGCCCTGCGGACGGCGCTGGATGAACAGGATGATCAGCCCCAGCACCAGCACCTTGCTCAGCACCGCGCCGATGCCCGGCTCCAGGAATTTGTTGAGCAGCCCCAGTCCGAAGGCCCCCACGAAAGTCCCGGCCAGTTGGCCCACGCCCCCCAGCACCACCACCATGAAGGAATCGACGATATAGCCCTGACCCAGGTCCGGCGCGACGTTATCGAGCTGGGACAGGGCCACGCCACCCAGCCCGGCGATGCCCGAACCCAGCCCGAAGGTCCAGGCATCCACACGAGCGGTATTGATGCCCATGGCCGCAGCCATGGGGCGATTCTGGGTGACCGCGCGCACCGTCAACCCCAGGGAGGTGCGCTGCAGCAGCAGGTAAGCCATGAACAGCACAGCCAGGGCAAAGCCGATAATGGCGAGGCGGTTATAGGTCAACACCAGCCCCTCGGCGACTTCCCAACCGCCCGACAGCCAGGACGGATTGCTGACCGTCACGTTCTGGGCGCCGAATCCCAGACGCACCGCCTGGATCAATCCCAGGCTGATGCCCCAGGTGGCGAGCAGGGTTTCCAGTGGACGGCCGTAAAGATGGCGAATCACCAGCCGCTCCAGGGCGACCCCCACCAGGGCGGTCACTCCGAAGGCCGCCGGAATGGCCAGCAGCAGGTACCCTGCTTCCCATTGCGGGGTCTGGCTCTGCAATAAACGCTGCACGCTATAGGTGGTGTAGGCGCCCAGCATGAGCATTTCGCCGTGGGCCATGTTGATCACGCCCATCAGCCCGAAGGTGATGGCGAGGCCCAGTGCCGAGAGCATGAGGATGCTGCCCAGGCTCAGGCCATAAAACAGGTTGGCGGCCTGATTGACCCACCATTGCTGCCGATCGATGTGGTTCAACGCCTGCGCAGCGGCACGACGAACCGCATCATCCGCTTCCGCCTCCCCAGCCAATGGCGCAATCAGAGCGCGGTAGCCGAGCCGGCCAGATTTGCCCAAGACCGTCACGGCCTCCAGTCGTACCGATGGATCAGCGTTTTGTAGATCGAGCTGAGCCACCGCGACAGCCAGCCAATGGCGAATGGCGGGATCGGACTCGCTGCCGAGCGCAGTCCGCAAG
>JBATEM010000350.1:0-3292 GCA_049664005.1 Candidatus Macondimonas sp. | reverse complement strand
CCGCCCTGTCCGCCATGCGGGCGGCGGGTTTCGAGCCGGCAGCGGCCGAGGTGACCGAACGCGCTGCCCTCAGCGTGCGCGTGGAGGGTGAGGCGGCCGAGAGCCTGCTCAAGCTGCTGGATCGGCTGGAAGATCTCGATGATGTGCAGAATGTCTATTCCAACGCCGATCTGCCGGAGGAATTGTTGGCCTGAACGCCCGTCCATCCGCCATTCCGTTGCGTATCCTGGGCATTGATCCGGGCTCCCGGGTGACCGGCTTCGGGGTGATCGATGTCCTTGGGGGTGGCAAGCTGCGCTATCGGGACAGCGGATGCATCCGGCTGGCCGCGCCGGATATGGCGGCCCGCCTGTGTGAGCTGGATGGGGCGCTGCGGCAGTTGATGGACCAGTGGACCCCCCATGAGGTGGGTATTGAACGGGTGTTCGTAATGCGCAATGTGGACAGTGCCCTGAAGCTGGGACAGGCCCGGGGCGTGGCCTTGTGCGCGGTGGGCCGATCTGCGCTTCCCATGGCCGAATATGCCCCGCGACTGGTGAAACAAACCGTGACCGGCACTGGCGCGGCCACCAAGGAACAGGTTCAACACATGGTGCGACAGTTGCTGAGCCTGGAAGGACGCCTGGCTGCCGACGCGGCCGACGCCTTGGCCATCGCCGTGTGCCATGCCCACCATCGCGCTCATCCCGTCGCGCTGCGCGGGCCGGGAGGCTGGGGATGATCGGGCGCTTGCGCGGTGATCTGGTGGAAGTGATACCCCCTTGCCTGCTGCTGGAGGTGGGCGGGGTGGGCTATGAGGTCGAGGTGCCCACACCCTTGCTCGATGTCGCCGCCGAGATCGGCCAGGGCGTGGTGCTGTGGACCCACTTGGCACCCCGCGAGGACGCCCTGCAGCTCTACGGCTTTGCCAGCCGCGCCGAACGCGCCCTGTTCCGCGAATTGCTGCGGGTCAATGGCGTGGGCGCCAAGCTGGCCCTGGGCCTGTTGTCGGCGCTGCCGGCGGCCCATTTGCAGGATTGCCTGATGCGCGGGGATGCCGTGGCGTTGACCCGGGTGCCGGGGGTGGGGCGCAAGACCGCTGATCGACTGGTGGTGGAACTGCGCGACCGCATGGGCGCCCTGCCCTTGGCGCCGATCAGCGCCGAGGCGCCGGCGGCCATCGCCGCGCGGGGCGCGTTCGAGGAGGCCTACGCGGCCCTGCTCGCACTGGGCTATCGACCAAATGAGGCGCGCGACTTGCTGCAACAGATCGATCCCGCCATCCAGGACAGTGAAACCCTGCTGCGCCTGGCGCTGCGTTCTGCCTTCCAGTAACCGCCATGCCCATTGAACGGGATCGTCTCGTTACCCCCGCGCCGCAAGGAACCGATGAGGCGGTGGACCGTGCCTTGCGGCCGCGTCAGTTGGCCGACTATGTGGGCCAGGCGCCGGTACGCGCCCAGATGGAAATCTTCATCCAGGCGGCGCGCGGGCGCGGGGAGGCGCTGGATCACGTCCTGCTGTTCGGGCCGCCGGGGCTGGGCAAGACCACGTTGGCCCACATCATCGCCAACGAGATGGGTGCCCGCCTGCGCCAGACCGCGGGTCCCGTGCTGGAACGGCCTGGGGATCTCGCCGCCCTGCTCACTCACCTGGAGGCGGGCGATGTCCTGTTTGTGGACGAAATCCACCGCTTGCCGTCGATCGTGGAGGAAATCCTCTATCCGGCGCTGGAGGATTACCAGCTCGACATCGTCATCGGCGAGGGGCCTGCCGCCCGTTCCATCAAGCTCGACCTGCCGCCCTTCACGCTGGTGGGAGCCACCACGCGGGCGGGCCTGCTGACGTCTCCACTGCGCGATCGCTTCGGCATCGTGCAGCGCCTGGAATATTACGAGGTCGCGGACCTGACCCGGATTGTGCTGCGTTCGGCTCGCCTTTCAGGGGTGCCGGTGACCGACGAGGGCGCAGCGGAAATCGCCCGCCGTGCCCGCGGCACCCCCCGCATCGCCAACCGCCTGTTGCGCCGGGTGCGTGACTTCGCCCAAGTGCGGGGCGATGGCACGGTGGACCTCATCATCGCCCGCGCCGCGCTGGACATGCTGGAGGTGGATGCCCACGGACTGGATGTGCTCGACCGCAAGCTGCTGGGTTGCCTGATCGAGCGCTATGACGGCGGCCCGGTGGGGCTGGAAAGTCTGGCGGCGGCGCTGGGGGAGGATAAGGGCACGTTGGAGGAAGTGATCGAACCTTACCTGATTCAGGAGGGCTTCCTGCAGCGTACCGCCCGCGGACGGGTGGCGACCCCCCGCGCCTTGCGTCACTGGGGGCGCGAGGATAGCCCCGGCTTGGCGCCCGACCTGTTCGATCCGTCCTGATCCGCATTGTTCGGGAGCCGCGCCATCCGTTATCGTCCCCGTTCCATACTCCGCCTGATTCTGGTCAGTTACTTGGTGGTGCTTATCCCGCCGGTATTGGCCATTGCGTTCGCGGTCGGCTATCTGGAGGTCTTGTTCTCGCAGGGGCGTACGGCTGTCTATGACTCGGTGCGGGCGGCCCAGAATGGCCGCGCCCTGGTGGAGCAGGTGACGGCGATGGAGCGCAGCGCCCTGCAGTCCGTCGCTCTGGGCGACAGCGTGTTCCTGCAGTCCTACCTGCGCAGCCGGGAGGGTTTGCTGGGCAGCCTGGATGCGCTGCATCCCTTGCTCCGCTACCCGGAATTTGCGCGCCGGGTAGAGAGTTTCCGGGATCATGAGACAGCGATCACCCGCCGCCTGCAGGACGTTGTCCTGCTGCCGACGGTGGAGGATGTGGCCGCCGAATTCGATGGCTTGCGGGTCCAGGCCCGGGAGATTCTGGATCAGAGTTCGCTCGTGATCGACCAGGAAGTGCAGTCGATCCAGCGCCAAAGTGATCAGGCGCGTCGCACCATCATCGGGATCGCCGCAATTCAGTTGCCCCTGGCGCTATTGTCCGCCGTTTTGTTCACGCTGCTGATCGGCCGTCCCTTGCGTCAACTGCGCCGCGCCATCGAGGCGCTCGGGGATGGCCTGTTCACCCGCCCCATCCGCATTCAGGGCCCCCAGGATGTGGCGGGGGTGGGTCAGCGACTGGATTGGCTGCGGCAGCGCCTGGTCGATCTGGAAGAGCAGAAGGCGCAGTTCCTGCGGCAGGTGTCCCACGAGCTGAAGACGCCGCTCACCGCCATTCGGGAAGGCGCGCAACTGCTGTCCGATGACATTGCCGGGCCCCTGAATGCCTCGCAACGGGAGATCATGGAGATTCTTTCCCGCAATGCGCTGCAATTGCAGCA
>JBATEM010000349.1:0-1550 GCA_049664005.1 Candidatus Macondimonas sp. | reverse complement strand
AGGTCGCCTGCATCAGTCGCCTTGATCACTTTCTTGATGGCCGTGCGCACGCGCGTCTTGTGGCTGATGTTGCGCTGACGGGCGTCTTCCGCCTGTCGCGCCCGCTTCTCGGCCTGTTTGGTGTTCGCCATGGGCTGTCTGTCCGCCGGAAATGAATGGAAAAACGGGAGGTCCCGCAGGTTTGAAGCGGGCGATTATTCGCTATCGAGGCAGCGCCTGTCAATCGCCCGTGACCGGCATGCCGCTGTCCCCATGGCGGCGGCGGGGTGTGCCCGATACCATGGCCGCCTGGTAGCCGGCGTGGCCGGTTCTCCCCTGCACAGCCACAGAGATCGACATGGCCCACAGTTTGATGCGATCCACCGCCGTGGTCAGCGCGATGACGCTGCTCTCCCGCGGCTTCGGCTTCCTGCGCGATTTACTGATGGCGCGCGCCTTCGGGGCCGGGCCTGCCATGGACGCCTTTTTCGTCGCCTTCAAGATCCCCAACTTCCTGCGCCGGTTGTTCGCCGAAGGCTCGTTTTCCCAGGCCTTCATCCCGGTGCTGGCGGAGCGCCGTGCGCGTGACGATCTGGCCGAGGTGCGTGCGTTCGCGGATCGGGTGGCCGGCACCCTGGGCGGCGTGCTGCTCGTGGTCACCGTGCTGGGGGTGGTGTTTGCGCCGGTGTTGATTTTTCTCTTTGCGCCCGGCTTCGATGGCAACCAGGGGCAGCGCGAACTGGCCATTGGCCTGCTGCGCATCACCTTCCCCTATCTCCTGTTCATCTCCCTGACGGCCTTTGCCTCGGGATTGCTCAACACCTATGGGCAATTCGGGGTGCCGGCCTTCACGCCGGTGCTGCTCAACCTGTGCCTGATCGCGGCGACGCTGTGGGTGGCGCCGCACATGGCGCAGCCAGTGTATGCCCTGGCCTGGGGGGTGTTCATTGCCGGGGTGGTGCAACTGGCCTTTCAACTGCCGTTCCTGGCGCGCCAGGGCTTGCTGCCGCGGCCGCGCTGGGGCTGGCATTACCCGCCGGTGCGCCGGGTGATGACGTTGATGGTGCCGACTTTGTTCGGCTCCTCGGTGGCCCAGGTCAATCTGTTGGTGGATACGCTGATTGCCTCGTTTCTCGCCGTGGGCAGCGTGAGCTGGCTGTATTACGCCGACCGGCTGATGGAGTTTCCGCTGGGGGTGTTCGGCATTGCCCTGTCCACGGTGATCCTGCCCCATCTGTCGGCGCGCCACGCCGAGGCGGATCCGGAGCGCTTTTCCGCCACGCTGGACTGGGCCTTGCGCGGCGCGCTGCTGATCAGTCTGCCGGCGGCTGTGATGATGGGGGTGATCGCCCATCCCTTGCTGGCCACGCTGTTCCATGGCGGCGCATTCACCCACAATGACGTCGCCATGTCGGCAGCGGCGTTGTCCACCTATGGGCTGGGCCTGACCGGCTTCATCCTGGTCAAGGTGCTGGTGCCGGGCTATTACGCCCGCCAGGACACGCGCGCCCCGGTGCGCATTGGTTTGATCGCCATGGGCGTCAACACCGGGCTGAACCTGATCCTGCTGG
>JBATEM010000348.1:0-4820 GCA_049664005.1 Candidatus Macondimonas sp. | reverse complement strand
TCTGCTCAACAATTTTCTCTCCGATATTCCGGCCATCGGCATCGCCACCGACCGCGTCGACCGTGCGGCGGTGGATCGGCCGCATCGCTGGAACATTGCCGCCGTGCGCCGGTTCATGCTCACCTTTGGCCTGATCAGTTCGCTGTTCGACGGACTCACTTTTGCGACCCTGTTCTGGCTAACGGATGCGTCGGCGGCCCATTTTCGCACTGGCTGGTTCGTGGAATCGCTGCTCACCGAGTTGCTGGTGGTGCTGGTGGTGCGCACCCGATTGCCCTGCTACCGCAGCCGCCCGGGCAATCTGCTACTGGGGCTGACCGCGGTTCTGGTCGCGGTGGCACTCGGTCTGCCCTATCTGCCGGGAGTCGCGGTGTTTGATTTCGTGCCGCTGCCAGGCCATGTCATGGCCGCGATCCTGGGCATCGTCGGGCTGTATCTGCTCGCCACGGAAATGGCCAAACGCCGGTTCTACCGCCGCCAGGCGCCCTCAGGGATGCGCATTGCTTCAACGCCCTTTTGATGATTTTGGCTATGCCCCTTGCTTTCCCATCGGATGGGGTGGGCTCGGCTTGACATCGGTCATGCCCGTCCCCATCTCCATGGGCAACGCTGGGGGCTTCGCGGCCCATTCGAAACTGACGGGGAATTGCTCATGCGCATGGACAAACTGACCAGTAAATTCCAGATGGCCCTGGCCGATGCCCAGTCGCTGGCCGTGGGGCGCGACAATGCCTACATCGAGCCAGTCCATATCCTGTTGGCGCTGCTGGATCAGCAGGGCGGCAGCGCGCGACCCCTGCTGTCTGCCGCGGGAACGGAGGTGAACGGGCTGCGTGCGGCCCTGGGCCAGGCCCTGGAGCGACTGCCCCAGGTCCAGGGCGCCTCGGCGGGGGAAGTGCATTTCTCCAATGATGTCGCGCGCCAGTTCAACATCGCCGACAAGCTGGCCCAGCAGCGCAAGGACCAGTACATCAGCTCCGAGCTCTACCTGTTGGCGGTGTTGGAGGATAGGGGGCCGGCGAAGGAGTTGCTGCAGCAGTTCGGCGCCTCGAAAACGGCCGTGGAGCGCGCCATCGAGCAGATCCGGGGCGGCGCCAGCATTGATGACCCCAATGCGGAGGAAGCCCGTCAGGCCCTGACCAAATACACCATCGACCTCACCGAGCGGGCCGAGCAGGGCAAGCTGGACCCGGTGATCGGTCGCGACGATGAAATCCGCCGCACCATCCAGGTGCTCTCCCGGCGCACCAAGAACAATCCCGTATTGATCGGCGAACCCGGCGTGGGCAAGACCGCCATTGTCGAAGGGCTGGCCCAGCGCATCGTCAACAGTGAGGTGCCCGAGGGCCTCAAGGGCAAGCGCGTGCTGTCGCTGGACATGGCAGCCCTGATCGCGGGGGCCAAGTATCGAGGCGAATTCGAGGAGCGCCTAAAGGCCGTGCTGAGCGACCTGGCCAAGCAGGAAGGACAGGTCATCCTATTCATCGACGAGATCCACACCATCGTCGGCGCCGGCAAGGCCGAGGGGGCGATGGACGCCGGCAACATGCTGAAACCCGCGCTCGCCCGCGGCGAACTGCACTGCATCGGCGCCACCACTCTCGACGAATACCGGCAATTCATCGAAAAGGACGCGGCGCTCGAACGGCGTTTCCAGAAAGTGCTGGTGGATCAGCCCACGGTCGAGGACACCATTGCCATCCTGCGCGGCCTGAAGGAGAAATACGAAGTCCATCATGGGGTGGATATCACCGATCCGGCCATCGTCGCGGCGGCGACCCTGTCGCATCGCTACATCACCGACCGCCAGTTGCCCGACAAGGCCATCGACCTGATCGATGAGGCGGCCAGCCGCATCCGCATGGAAATCGATTCCAAGCCCGAGGAGATGGACCGCCTGGAGCGGCGGCTGATTCAGCTCAAGATCGAACGCGAGGCACTCAAGAAAGAGTCGGACGAGGCCTCCCGCAAGCGCTTGGCCGACCTGGAAGATCAGATCGGCCGGCTGGAGCGGGAATTCGCCGATCTGGAAGAGATCTGGAAGGCGGAAAAAGCCGCCTTGCAGGGCAGCCAGCACGTCAAGGAAGAGCTGGATCGGATGCGCATGGAACTGGAAACGGCGCGGCGAGCCGGCGATTTGAACCGCATGTCCGAACTGCAGTATGGCCGCATCCCGGCGCTGGAAAAGCAACTGGCCGAGGCGAGCGAGGCCGAGCAGCGCGACATGACCTTGCTGCGCAACAAGGTGACCGACGAGGAAATCGCCGAGGTCGTCTCCAAATGGACCGGCATCCCGGTCGCCAAGATGCTGGAAGGCGAGCGCGAAAAGCTGCTGCGCATGGAAGACTCCCTGCACCAGCGCGTGATCGGCCAGCAGGAGGCGGTGCGGGCTGTTTCCGATGCCATCCGCCGTTCGCGGGCCGGCTTGTCCGATCCCAATCGCCCGAATGGCAGTTTCCTGTTCCTGGGGCCCACCGGCGTAGGCAAGACCGAACTCACCAAGGCGCTGGCCCTGTTCATGTTCGACTCCGCCGATGCCATGGTGCGCATCGACATGTCCGAGTTCATGGAAAAGCACTCGGTGGCGCGTCTGATCGGGGCGCCTCCGGGCTATGTGGGCTACGAGGAAGGTGGTTACCTGACCGAGGCGGTACGGCGCAAGCCCTATTCGGTGATCCTGCTCGATGAAGTGGAGAAGGCTCATCCCGACGTGTTCAATGTGCTGCTGCAGGTGCTGGATGATGGCCGCCTGACCGACGGGCAGGGGCGCACGGTGGATTTTCGCAACACCGTGATCGTGATGACCTCCAACCTGGGTTCCCAGATGATCCAGGAGATGGCCGGCGAGGAGAACTACGCCCGCATGAAGGCGGCGGTGATGGAGGTGGTGAGCCAGCACTTCCGGCCCGAGTTCCTGAACCGCATCGACGAAGTGGTCGTGTTCCACCCGCTGGGCCGCGAGCACATCCGCCGCATTGTCGACCTGCAGGTGGACATCCTGCGCCAGCGCCTGGCGGCCCGCGACATCGGCCTGGAGCTGACCGAGGGCGCGCTGGACTGGCTCGGGGAGGTGGGTTACGACCCGGTTTATGGCGCCCGGCCCCTGAAGCGCGCCATCCAGCAGTACATGGAAAACATCCTGGCGCGGGATCTGCTCCAAGGCCGCTTTCTGCCGGGGCAAATCATTGTCGTGGACCGTGCGGGCGACCAGCTCGCGTTCCAGTCCCGCGCCGGGTGAGGGACGATATACTATGGCGCTTTGCCGGCATCCTTGAAATGGTGCGGGCCGTCCCCAGACTCAGGCCGTTATCCCATCCGGATGACGGCCGCCGGGGCCGGCCCAGCCACAACCCGGCGTGATCGTTCCTGAACAGCCCTTTCGCATTGTGAGGATCCCATGCCCATCTACGAATACCAGTGCCAGGCCTGCGGGCACCGCCTGGAAAGCCTGCAGAAACTCAGCGAAGAACCGCTCAAGGACTGCCCCGCCTGTGGCCAGCCGACGCTGAACCGATTGGTGTCGGCGGCCGGCTTCCGGCTCAAGGGCGGTGGCTGGTATGAAACCGATTTCAAGAGCGGCAACAAACGCAACGTCGCCGAATCGGCCAGTTCGTCGAGCGCATCAAGCGCCTCATCCGGCGATTCCGGGAGCGCCAGCACCCCAAGCGCCCCAGCGAGCAGCACGCCGACGAGTTCGAGCGACTGAAACGCCTCTTGTCGGGGTGCAGCCCCTTCCCTAACATGGCCCCACCCCGCCGGTGCGGGCGGACCTGAGCCCAGGTTCGCCCGCGCTGTTTTTTCGATGCGGCCCTCGCCGATCGCAGCACGGATTTTTGGATATGCGCAGTCATTATTGTGGAACCCTGGATGTCACCCTGCTGGATCAGGAGGTGGAGCTGGCCGGCTGGGTGCATCGGCGGCGCGACCATGGGGGGGTGATCTTCATCGACCTGCGCGACCGGGAAGGCCTGGCGCAGGTGGTGTGCCATCCCGATGCGGCTGAAGTGTTTGCCGCCGCCGAGACGGTGCGCAGCGAATATGTGCTGCGCATCCGTGGCCGGGTGCGGCGCCGGCCACCTGGCACCGAGAATCCCCGCATGTCGACTGGGGCGGTGGAAGTGGTCGCAGAGTCCCTTGAGGTGCTGAACTCTGCCCAGACGCCGCCGTTCCAGTTGGATGAAGACGATGTCGGCGAGGATGTGCGCCTGCGCTACCGCTACATCGACCTGCGCCGTCCCGCCATGCTCGCCAACCTGAAGCTGCGCGCCCGGGTGACGACCTTCTTGCGCAACCATCTGGATCGCCAGGGCTTCATGGACGTGGAAACGCCCATGCTGACCCGCGCCACGCCGGAGGGCGCCCGCGATTATCTCGTGCCCAGCCGCACCCATCCGGGCCAGTTCTTCGCCCTGCCGCAGTCGCCGCAGCTTTTCAAACAGTTGCTGATGATGGGCGGCATCGACCGCTACTACCAGGTGGTGCGCTGTTTCCGCGACGAGGACCTGCGCGCCGACCGCCAGCCCGAGTTCACCCAGGTCGATATCGAGACCTCGTTCCTGGACGAGGAGGGCATCATGCAGCTCATGGAGGGCATGATCCGCGAGCTGTTCGCCGAGGTGTTGGGCGAGCGCCTGCCCGAGTCATTCCCGCGCATGACCCATGCCGAGGCCATGGCGCGTTATGGTTCCGACAAGCCGGACCTGCGCATCCCGCTCGAGCTGACGGAAGTCGCCGATCTCCTGCGCGAAGTCGATTTCAAGGTGTTCGCCGGCCCGGCCAACGATGCGGACGGCCGCGTCGCGGCGCTGCGAGTGCCGGGC
>JBATEM010000347.1:0-11818 GCA_049664005.1 Candidatus Macondimonas sp. | reverse complement strand
CCAGAGGCAGTCCGGAGGCGAATGCCAGCACGGTGATGCGCCACAGCTCCGGATGGCGGCGAAGCGCCTGCCCTGTGGATGCCGGTGTCGTGGTGTCGGCTGCGTGCTCGCTCATGCCGTCGCGGCCTGGGCCTGGCTTGCGCTCGCAGCAGACGGCAGCGGCCAGTCGTAATCGATGGTAAGCGCCGCGTGATCGCTGAAGCGTTGTGCTTTATAGATGTCCGCGGCGCGCGCCGTGGCGGCAAGCGCCGGCGTGGCGATCTGGTAGTCGATGCGCCAGCCAACATTGCGCGCCCAGGCCTGACCGCGATTGCTCCACCACGTGTAGCCCTCCCCGGTGGCTGCGGGATAAAGCTGTCGAAACACATCCACCCAGCCCAGTTCATCGAACACCCGGCTCAACCAAGCCCGCTCCTCCGGCAGGAAGCCCGAGTTTTTCTGGTTGGAACGCCAGTTCTTGAGATCGATCTCGCGATGGGCGATGTTCCAGTCCCCGCACAGGAGCACCTGTCGGCCCGCCCGTGACAGGTCCGCCAGGTGGCCGAAGAAGCGCTCCATGAAATGGAACTTGGCCGCCTGGCGGTGCTCGCCGCTGGAGCCGGAAGGCAAGTACAGCGAAATCACCGACAGGCCCGGGTAAACCAGCTCCAGATAGCGCCCTTCGGCGTCGATTTCAGCAACCCCCAGACCCGCCACAACGCGCTCGGGCGGGCAGCGGGCATAGACGCCGACGCCGCTGTAGCCTTTTTTTTCGGCGCAGTGGAAATAGCCCTGATAACCCAGCGGATGGCGCATCAGGGCGGTGAGGTCCGCATCCTGCGCCTTGAGCTCCTGCAAGCAGACCCAATCCGCATTCATGGTCGGCAGCCAGTCCAGAAAGCCCTTGTTCGCCGCCGAACGGATGCCATTGAGATTGAGCGTCATGATGCGCAAGAGATCACTCCGTCGATGGACTTGAATGCGACTGTCGGGCGGACCTCAGCCCAGGGACATGAAGTCGGTGGGCGGGTCAGGCAAGCGCTGGGCGCCACCGGTCACCACGAATGCGCCGATTTCGCGCCGCACCGCCGCCAAAGCCGATCGGAACGGAAAGGCCGCGGCCAGCAGAATGTTGAAGTGATCGGCCCGTTCCAGAAATACCATGCGCGCCCGGCCACCGCTGGCCTCGATGCGCCGCCACAGGCGCTTGCTGTTGCCGGGACCGACCACCCGATCCCGCGAGCCGTGCAGGAGCAGGAATGGCGGATTGCGCCCATCGACGAAGTGGATCGGCTGGGACGCCTCGTGGCGCTCGGCCGGACCAAAGGTATCGGCCAGCTCGTCGCTCTGGAAGGGCATGAAATCATAAGGTCCGGCCAGGCCGATGAAACCCGCCAGTTCCAAAGGCGTGCGTCCATGGGCCGCCAGATAACGCCCGTCCAGCGCCAGCAAGGCGCCGATGTGCGCGCCCGCTGAATGCCCCATGAGATAGACTCGGTCCGGATCACCCCCCAGCGCCGCCGCATGGCGCAGGACCCAGTCCACCGCTGCCGCCCCATCCTCGACGAAGACCGGAAAGCGCACCAAGGGATACAGCCGGTAGTCCGGCACAACCACCACCGCGCCCAAGGCCGCCAGGCGACGCGCCAGCAGCCCATATTGGCGCCGACTGCCCTGTTTCCAGCGACCACCGTAGAAAAACACGATGACTGGCAGCCCGCTTCCGGATACCGGCCGGTAGACGTCCAACTGTTGCCGGGAATGCGTCCCGAAAGCCGCCGTGCGCACCCGCCGCGCACCGATCAGGCCGGCGAAGGGCTCGCGCCATCCTCCCCCTTTGCCAGGCGATTCCGGGGTATCAGAGGATCGGTTCATGCATCCGGGGTCCAACCGCCTGGACACGGCCGGTATTGAGCGCGCGCAATCCCTGGGTCAGTCCGTCCAGGGTCAGGGGATACATCTGCCGCTCCATCAGTTGACGCACGATGCCGATGGACGGGGTGCTCTCCCAGCGGCTTTCCGGCTCGGGATTGAGCCAAATGACACGCCGGAAATGATTTCTAATGCGCTGCATCCACACCGCTCCCGCCTCCGGGTTGTGGTACTCGATGCTGCCGCCTTCATTCAGGATTTCGTAGGGGCTCATGGTCGCATCGCCCACGAAGATGACCTTGTAGTCGGAGCCGAAGGTGGCCAGCATCTCCGCCGTGGACTGGCGTTCGGCGCGCCGACGGTGGTTGTCCTTCCATAACCACTCATAAATGAAATTATGGAAGTAGAAATATTCCAGGTGCTTGAATTCGCTGCGCGCTGCGGAAAACAGCTCCTGGGCGATCCGCACATGGTCGTCCATGGACCCGCCCACATCCATGAACAGCAGCACCTTGACCTTGTTGCGCCGTTCCGGCACGAGCTTGAGGTCGAGATAGCCGGCATTGCGGGCGGTGGCGCGGATGGTGTCGTCCAGATCAAGCTCAAGTTCATTGCCCTCGCGCACAAACTGGCGCAGGCGCTTGAGTGCCACCTTGATGTTGCGGGTCCCCAGCTCCACCTGATCGTCATAGTTGCGAAACTCGCGCTGATCCCAGACCTTCACCGCGCTGCGGTTGCGTGCCCCGCCCTGGCCGATGCGGATGCCCTCGGGATTGTAGCCATGGGCGCCGAACGGCGACCGCCCGGCGGTGCCGATGTTGCGATTCCCGCCTTCGTGACGTTCCTTTTGATTTTCCAGACGTTCACGCAAGGCCTCCATCAGTTTCTCCCACCCCCCCATGGCCTCCACCAGGGCCTGTTCCTCGGGAGTAAGGTTCAATTCATGGCGCCGCGCCAGCCATTCCGGCGGAATATGCCCCTCTGCCACGGCCTGGGCCAACTGCCCGGCGAGATCCTCGGCGCCCTTGAAATAGACGCCGAAGACCTGGTCGAAGCGGTCGTAATGACGCTCGTCCTTCACCAGGCAGGTGCGTGCCAGGAAATAGAAATCATCCAGGCTCGCCACCACCACCCGCCGCTTGAGCCCTTCCAGCAGGCTCAGGAATTCGGTGATCGTGACCGGCACCCCGCCCTGGCGCAAAGCAAAAAAGAAATCGATCAGCATGACCGCGCCTCCCCGCAACCGGGCCGCTTACAGGTGGCCCTGCCGACGCGCAATGAACGCCAGGCGCTCGAAGAGGTGGATGTCCTGTTCGTTCTTCAGCAGGGCGCCGTACAAGGGCGGGATCAGGTGATTGGGGTCCTTGCTGCGGATGGAATCGGCGGGAATGTCCTCGGCCATGAGCAGCTTGAGCCAGTCCAGCAACTCGGAGGTGGACGGCTTTTTCTTGAGTCCCGGCACGTCGCGCAGATCGAAAAATACTTCCATGGCCTCGCGCACCAGTTCCTGCTTGATCCCCGGGAAATGCACATCGACGATGCGGCCCATGGTCTCGCGGTCCGGAAAACGGATGTAGTGGAAGAAGCAGCGACGCAGGAAGGCGTCGGGCAGCTCCTTCTCGTTGTTGCTGGTGATGATGATGATGGGGCGATGTCGCGCGCTCACCAGGGTCTGGGTCTCGTAGACATAGAACTCCATCCGGTCCAGCTCGCGCAGCAGGTCGTTGGGAAATTCGATATCCGCCTTGTCGATTTCATCGATCAAGAGCACCGGACGCTCCGGGCTCTCGAACGCCTCCCATACCGGGCCTTTCTTGATGTAGTGAGCAATATCGTGCACCCGCGGGTCACCCAACTGGGAATCGCGCAGCCGCGAGACGGCATCGTATTCATACAGCCCCTGCTGGGCCTTGCTGGTGGATTTCACGTGCCACTGGAACAACGGCCGGCCCAGCGCGCGCGCCACTTCCTCGGCCAGCAGGGTCTTGCCGGTGCCGGGCTCACCCTTGATTAGCAAAGGCCGCTCCAGCGTGATCGCCGCATTCACGGCCAGAGTCAATTCGCGCGGAGCGATGTAGGAATCAGTGCCTTCAAAACGCATGGACGTATCCTTCAATGAATCAAAACGCAATCGCCGCAACCTCATCCCGATGCGGGATGTATGCTTCCGCCTGAGGTCAACACCGATGTGATCTCTGCAGACTTGTTGCGGCAACTGAACCGAATCGCCGCCAGAACGGCGCCTTAGCCTGGGCATGGCCGACAGCCTCAATGGCCCGCCCTGCCAAGCATGGGGCAGCGGCGATAGACTGGGACACCCTCCGCTGTCACCGACCCGCCACGCAAGCCGTTCAGGGAAGCGCCTTCCCGGCAACGGCACAGCTTCACCGTTCGTGCCTGAGCTTCAGGCCTTCTGGCATCGCTGCATTATGCCCCGCACCCGGAATTTCTGACACTCCCAACCCCGGCACTGGAAACGGGGAAAACCCCGCTCGCGATATGCCCCACGGAATGCGCCGCACCGACATGAACCGCCAATCCAGCGACAGTTGGACCGACACACATCGCGGTAGGGTTGTTGGAAAAGCTGGCTACAGCGAGCCGATTCAGCGGCGCTGGGCGTCGTTGTTTTCCTCGGCAATACGGCGATTGGCCTTGTCCTGCTTCTGTTCCAGTTGCATGCGTTCGCGCAGCGTGACCTTGCCGTCTTCCTTGATGTGCTCTTCGTAGTTCTTGATGTGGCGCTGCTGGGTCAAGAGTTCCTCGGCCTCGCGCTTGGTCAGGTCGCCCTCGCGCACGCCTTGTTCAATGCGGTCCATCTGCTGGGATTCGCGGCGATCGGCGCGATAGGTGTCATCCGAGCCTGCCCATGCCGGACTGGCGCCCAGGATCAACAGCAGGGTCACGATCACGGGGGAACGGACAGTGAACATGGGGTATTCCTCAAAAGTTGGTGAACCACCGATTGGTGGATTCTTGCCAGTGCCTGAATCGCGAATTGGCTGTGGATTTGGATTCAATGAAACGATCATGGTTCAGGACTTCCGGGTGGCAGCCGCGCCTGAACGGTGCCGGTTATAATAGCCGTCTTTTTCCAAAAGCCCCGCGTGCCGGGGACGCCGCGTCGAGGATGTCATGGCCGATCTGACCGATTTCAACCTGCCCCGCCAGAGTCTGCTGGATCTCAAGTCCCGTCTGAACGACCTTCGGGGGTATCTTTGACTACGCTGAAAAAAAGGACCGATTGACCGAAGTCGAGCGGGAGCTGGAGGTCCCGGAGGTCTGGAATGACCCGGAGCGGGCACGCAAGCTGGGACGCGAACGGGCCGATTTGTTCGCGGTGGTGGACGGCCTGGACCGGCTAACAGCCGGCATTGACGATGCGCTGGAGTTGCTGGAGCTGGCGCGCGAGGAACAGGACGAGGCGGCGCTGGAAGGCATCACCCAGGACGAAGCGCGCTATCGCCGCGAGGTGGAGCAATTGGAATTCCGCCGCATGTTCGCGGGCGAGTTGGACAGTGCCAACTGCTTCGTCGACATCCAGGCCGGCTCAGGTGGCACCGAGGCGCAGGACTGGGCGGAGATGTTGCTCCGCATGTATCTGCGCTGGGCGGAAAAGCGCGGTTTCAAGGCCGAGTTGTTGGAAGTCTCGGCCGGGGAAGTGGCCGGCATCAAGAGCGCAAGCTTCCGGGTGGAAGCGCCTTACGCCTATGGCTGGCTGCGCACCGAGACGGGCGTGCACCGGCTGGTGCGCAAGTCACCGTTCGACTCGGGCAACCGCCGCCATACCTCATTCTCGGCCGTGTTCGTCTCGCCGGAGGTGGACGACAACATCGAGATCGACATCAATCCGGCTGACCTGCGTACCGATGTCTACCGCGCCAGCGGTGCCGGCGGCCAGCACGTCAACAAGACCGAATCCGCCGTGCGCATCACCCATGTGCCGACCGGCGCGGTGGCGGCCTGCCAGACCGAACGCTCTCAGCATCAGAACCGGGATCGGGCCATGGCCATGCTCAAGGCCAAGCTCTATGAGATGGAATTGCAAAAACGCAACGCCGAGAAGCAGACGCTGGAGGACAGCAAGTCCGACATCGGCTGGGGTCACCAGATCCGCTCCTACGTGCTGGACCAGTCACGCATCAAGGATTTGCGCACCGGCGTGGAAATCGCCAATACCCAGGCGGTGCTGGATGGCGATCTCGACCCCTTCATCGAGGCCAGCCTGAAGAGTGGCCTGTAAGGATTGCGGGCGCCTGACCTACTGCAAGGCACCCATCGGTTTTACTCGATTTCTGCGCAGCGGTGCCGCATGGCAGCCGCCGCCACTCCACTTCAGGACGATGCCATGACGCCCGATGATGACCAGCCGGCCAAGCCACAGACCCAAGTACTCGATGTCTCCGGAATCGCTGCGCCCGAGCTGGGGCCGCAAACGGAAATCGCCGACGCCGACGAACATGCCCTCATCGCCCTGCGGCGCGCGAAACTGGAGCTACTGCGCCAAGCGGGGCCCGCGTTTCCCAACGATTTTCGTCGCAACGCGCTGGCTGCGGAACTGCAGGGCCGCTATGGCGCGTTGGACAACGAAGCGCTGGAGGCGAAGCCGGTCGAGGTGAGCGTGGCCGGGCGCATGCTGGCCCAGCGCGTCATGGGCAAGGCTAGCTTTGCCACGCTGCAGGACATGAGCGGACGCATCCAGCTCTTCGTGCAGCGCGAGGCCATCGGCGAGGCGCTCTACGCGGCGTTCAAGACCTGGGATGTGGGCGACATCGTCGGGGCCACAGGCACGCTGTTCAAGACCCGCACCGGGGAGCTGTCGGTGCGGGTGCGTGAGCTGCATTTGCTCACCAAGTCCCTGCGCCCATTGCCGGAGAAATGGCATGGCCTGCAGGACCAGGAAACGCGCTACCGCCAGCGCTATCTGGATCTGATCGCCAATCCCGAGGCCGCGCGGCGCTTCCGCGCCCGCAGCCGCATCGTTCAGCACATCCGGCGTTTCTTCGACGAACGCGGCTTCCTGGAAGTTGAAACGCCCATGATGCAGCCGATTCCAGGCGGCGCCACCGCACGGCCCTTCGTCACCCACCACCATGCCCTGGACATGCCACTGTACCTGCGCATCGCCCCGGAGCTGTATCTCAAGCGCCTGGTGGTGGGCGGCTTCGAGCGGGTCTATGAAATCAACCGCAATTTCCGCAACGAAGGCGTGTCCACCCGACACAATCCCGAGTTCACCATGCTGGAGTTCTATCAGGCCTACGCCGATTACCGCGACCTGATGGACACCACCGAGGAACTGCTGCGCAGCCTGGCGCAGGACATCACCGGCGGGCTGCAATTCAGCTATCAGGGACTTAGCCTCGATTTTGGCCTGCCCTTCGAGCGCCTCAGCGTGGCCGAGGCGGTGGCGCGGCACAATCCGGATCTCGACCCGAAGCGTTTACGGGAGCGGGATTATCTGGTCACCGCCTGCCGTGCCCAGGGCATCGAAGCGAAAGCGGATGCCGGCTGGGGCAAGCTGCTGATCGAGTTGTTCGAGAAGACGGCGGAAGCGCAGCTCATGCAGCCCACCTTCATCACGGCCTATCCCACCGAAGTCTCGCCTCTGGCCCGCGCCAACGATGCCGATCCCGAAATCACCGACCGCTTCGAGTTTTTCGTGGCCGGCCGCGAGATTGCCAACGGGTTTTCCGAGTTGAACGATGCCGAGGACCAGGCACGTCGCTTCCAGACCCAGGTCACGCAGAAAGATGCCGGCGACAACGAGGCCATGTTCTTCGATGCCGATTATGTCGTTGCGCTGGAGCATGGATTGCCCCCCACGGCAGGTGAGGGCATCGGCATCGACCGGCTTGTGATGCTGCTGACCGACGCGCCCTCCATCCGCGACGTACTGTTGTTTCCACATATGCGCGCGCGGTGATCCGCTCCGACGCAATAGCGATCCAAAACAGGATGCCACACAAGGCCAAGCGCTCGGTTGAGCGCCGGGCAGACATCGTCATGTGAACACCGCCGACCGACAGAAGCAGCGTTTATCTTGCAGCACGGGTCGACCAGAATGGCCACCTGCGGAGCGGTGCCAGAGCGGTTCACGGGGGCGGCTTCGAAAACCCTTGATCCCCGCAAGAGATCCGAGGGGTCGAATCCCGACCTCGAAGCCACTGCAAGGCCGACGCCCCAATACCCTTGCGCCCCGGCAACTTGCCTTGTTGCCTGGATGGGTGCGCGAAAATCCCACCGCAGTCCTTGCCAAGCCTGCGCTCAAGCGCCCTGCGACCTTTTGCCGCAGGGACTTGAACGGCCGGTATGGTCGTGCCACGATGATTTCATACAGCCCCGCAGAGGGCTGATGGAATCAGAACCTTTGAGGAGACAACACCATGGATGCCATTCGTTCCGTCTGGGACTACGTCAAGTTTTTCCAGTTTCCCCTGTTGCTGGGGCTTTCAATTCCACTTTTCATCATCGGCGGTTCGGGGTTACTGATCTACGCCCTGCTGCTGGGTGTCTACGTGATCGTGGGCGATCTGTTTTTCGGCGAGGACACCCGCCACTACGAAGGCACGTGGCGCCACCCCAATCTGCTGATCTGGATGGAAATTCTCAGTCAGCCCCTGATGGCGGCCGTGGTCATTGCATTTGCCTGGATGCTCGGCCTGCCCAATGGCGTCGACCTGTTCGGTATCGGCGCGGCAGTTCAATCACTGACGGGTTTTGACCCGGTGGCGGCACATGCGGCCCATGACCACATCGGCACCCTGCTGGGTGGGCTGGGACTGGCCGCGGGCGCGGGAGCACTCGCCGGCGTGGTGATCGGGCACAACCTGGGCCATCGCACCTACGACCTCAAGTCGGTGGTCGCAGCCCGCATCGGTTCGGCGTTCGGCATGTTCAGCTACTTCACCATTCGCCATCCCTACGGCCACCACAATCTGGTCGGCACGCCCGCCGATCCGTCCTGGGCCCGCCGCGGCGAAAGCTTCTGGCGCTTCCGGTTGCGCTCGGTGATCGGGCAGTACCGCATGACCTGGGCGCTGGAAAAGCAACGGCTGGGCAAGCTTGGCGAGCCTCTTTGGAGCTGGCGCAATGGGGCCCTGCAAGGCTGGGGCATCGAAGTGTTGATTGCCGCCATGTTCTTTCATGCCGCCGGCGCATGGGGCCTGTTGGCCTTCCTCGCCATTGGCATCCTGGCCCATACCGGGCTGGAGGCCGCCAACTACATCGAGCACCAGGGCCTGGTGCGGCTGCCGACGCAGCCGTTCCAGCCGCGCCATGCCTGGGACGATGCCCACCGCATGACCTACTGGCTGGTCTCGGCCATCTCGCGCCACTCGCACCATCATTCCGATGCCCAGGTGGAAGAATACGAGCTGCAACCCATGGCCCACATGGGGCGGGCGATGACCACCCCGTGGGGCTATCTGGGTTCCGGTTTCGTGGCCTTGTTTCCGGCCTGGTGGAATCGGGTGATCACCCCGCGCCTGCTCGAATGGGATGAAAAATTTGCCACCCCGGCGGAACGCGAGCTGGCCGCGCGGGAAAATCTGCGCAGCGGCATTCCCGAACTGATCATCGCCGGCCGAAGCTACTATGAGAAGCAGGGCCGACCAGTGCCGTTCATTCGTCCCGGCGATGCGCTGGACGGCTATCTGCCGCCCGATGCACCCGCCGGATTGGTCGCCGCCCACACCTGAGCAGAGCGCAGCCCCTGGCACCCGGAGGCACTGGGTGACGGGGGCTTGGCTTACCTCGGCAGATGCGGATCAGTGTTCTCCACGGTCAATCACCACATGCCCGGTGTTTTTACACCGTGTTACGCGCTCCCACTGCACCAGGCTGTGGGCCTGCGCCAAATCCCGATAAAAAAGCAACTGACGACCCGTCATGAGGAATTTCGATGTCCGAGCACTGGAATGCGGCTTTGAAACACCTGCCAACCCGCTACGGGACGCTGGCCTATTTTGAGTTCGGCAGTGGGAATCGTCCATTGCTGCTTCTGCACGGCTTTCCGGACACGCCCCAGACCTTCGAAAGCCTCGTCGATGCCGCCTGTCACGAGGGCTATCGCTGTCTCGCGCCCTTGCTGCCGGGCTATGGGGATTCCGACCTGCCCCATCCGGGTGGTGCCTCCATCCTGGCCGTCGCTCGTATGCTCAACGATTTCCTGGGCCATGTGGCGACGCGCCAGGCAGTGCGCATCGTCGGCCATGACTGGGGATCGATCCTGGCCCAGATGCTCTGCGGCCTGCACCAAGAGGGTCGCCCGATGGCCTACCGCATGGATCGGGTCGTTCTGGCCGCCGTGCCCCCGTTGCGCACCTTCCTGCGGCAGATCAATCCGCGCCAGTTGATGCGGTCGCGCTACATGTATTATTTCCAGCTTCCCGGCGCTTGCGCACAGATCCGGCGGGAAGATTTCGCCTATATCCGTACCCTGTGGCGGCGTTGGTCGCCGAGTCTGCAACCCGATCACCCGCAGCTTGAGCGGGTCATTGCTTGCCTGCGCCGCCCCCACGGACTGGAACAGGCCACCGCCTATTACCGCGCCCTGATCAATCCGGTACGACTGCTGGGTGCGCCCGAACCGTTGACGCAATTGCGGCTGATGTTTTCTGCCAAGCCCTGGCCTGCGCTGATTCTGGTGGGCAGCGAGGACGAGTGCATCGGACCGGAGATGTATCGCGGCGGAGAGAAGGCCTTTCCCCATCCGGACAGCCGCCAGGAGGTATTGCCCGGCGTCGGGCATTTCCTGCACCTGGAGCAGCCCGAAGGCTTCAATCGGCGCGTGCTGGATTTCCTCGGCTAACGCCAGGCACGCACTGACCAGACGGCTTCTTGCACGGGCGACAACAGATCCGTTATCAAACACGCGCCTGCCGTTATGGCGCCGCTATCCCGCCACACCCCACGAGGACAGGTTTTCCACGCCTGTCCGCACCTGACCGCTTGGCGCCATTGAAACCGCAAACCACGCGCCCTTAAGCTGGCGCCATGGGATCGTCTGAACACCCCCCGTATCCGGAACCCCGGGCGCCCTTGATCGCTCCCCTCGGAGACAACGCGTTGCAGATTACCCTGGGCGATCGGCTGGATCCTTTGATCAACGCCCGGGTTCATGGCCTCGCCGGGCGTATCCGAGCGGCCGAGGTGCCGGATCTAACCGACCTGGTCCCGGCCTATGCCACGCTGACCGTGCATTACCATCCGCTGAGCTGGCGCTTCGATGCGCTGGCCCGGACGCTGGCCGCGCTGATCGACACCGGGGACCGCCTTGAAACATGCCATGGCACCGAAGTGGTGCTGCCGGTTTGCTATGGCGGACACTTCGGCCCCGATCTGGAAGTCGTTGCGGCCCATACCGGTCTCTCGCCGGAGGCGGTCATCCAGCGCCACAGCGCAGCGGTCTATCGGGTGTATTTCTTAGGCTTCACGCCCGGTTTTGCTTATCTCGGCGGACTCGATCCCGCGCTCGCCACGGCCCGCCGCTCCACCCCGCGACCTGCGGTTGCCGCCGGCTCGGTCGGTATCGCCGGCCTTCAGACCGGCGTCTACCCTCACGCCACGCCAGGGGGCTGGCAACTCATCGGGCGCACCCCACTCAGGCTTTTCGATCCGGACCGCACACCGCACTGCCTGCTGGCGCCAGGGGATACGCTGCGCTTCAGCGCCATTGACGCGGCGGCCTTCGACGCTCTGGCGCACCTGTCATGATCCACGTCGAGCACCCCGGTCTGTTCACAACCATCCAGGATCTTGGCCGAACGGGATTCCAGCACCTGGGCCTGTCCCCCGGCGGCGCCATGGATCCCGATGCGGCACGTATCGCCAATCTCTTGGTGGGCAATGCCCCCGGCGCGGCGCTGCTGGAAATCACCTTGCTGGGGCCCCGACTCATTTTGGAGACGGGCGCCTGGATCGCCCTGACCGGCGCCGATCTGACCGCGACGCTGGACGGCGCGCC
>JBATEM010000346.1:0-2355 GCA_049664005.1 Candidatus Macondimonas sp. | reverse complement strand
TGTCGGCATCTCCTGCAACAACAGGCCCGCGGACAGATTGACACACTGCTGGAAAAGGCAGCCGTCCAAGGACTGGATGCAGCGGAAAAAGAGCAGCTTCGATTGCTGCTGTCGCGCCGGGGAGGCTGATTCGACGATATATTCGATCAAGCCATGCCCGATTGGTCTATACTAGGGCGTTTATCTACGCCCCCCTGCCCTCAAGGTTGACACGCCGTATGAGCGAAGATCAGCGCACCCTACTGAAGTCTTTGATTTCAAAAGGGAAAGAACAAGGTTACTTGACTTTTGCCGAAGTCAACGATCATCTCCCTGATGATCTGGTGGATCCCGAGCAGATCGAGGACATCATCGGCATGTTCGGCGACATGGGCATTGCCGTCCATGAGCATGCGCCCGATTCGGAAGACATCCTGCTGTCCGATACGGCGGTGACCACCAATGACGATGATGAAACAGAAGAGGCAGCCGCCGCGCTCGCCTCTTCCGTCGACGGCGAGATCGGCCGCACCACCGACCCCGTGCGCATGTACATGCGCGAAATGGGTACGGTGGAACTGCTGACTCGCGAAGGCGAAATCAGCATTGCCAAGCGAATCGAGGAAGGCCAGCTCGATGCTTTAAAAGCCTTGGCCAGCCTTCCCGCATCGACCGCCTATGTTCTGGGCGAGCATGCGCGGATCGTTGACGCCAAAGCGCGCATGGCGGATCTGGTTGTCAATTTCATCGATCCGGCCCAGTTCGAGAGCGAGCCTGCGGTGGCGGAATCCGCCGAGGTTCCGCCTGAACTGGAAGCCGATGCGGAAGCCTCCGAGGAGGACGAAGAAGACGCGACTGAAAGCGTGGACACGGGCCCGGATCCTCAGGAAGTCGCCCAGCGCATGGCCGCCCTGCAGGAACAATATGAAGTTCTGTTGACCCATCTGCGGGAACACGGCCCGACGGCTGAATCCACCCAAACCGCACAACAGGCGCTGGTGCATCTGTTTCTTCAGTTCAAGTTCGCCCCGCGCGTGATCGTCGAACTGGGTGAGCAGTTGCGCCGGACCGTGGAAGACATCCGCCGTCATGAACGCCAGATCATGGACTTCTGCGTGAAACGCGCCGGCATGTCGCGGCGGGATTTCCTGCAGGTTTTCCAGGAACACGAAACGGACGCCGACTGGATCGACAAGCAGATCCGCGCCAAGCGCAAACACTCCGCCACCATGGCCCGCCACCGGGAAGACATCATCAAGCTGCAGGAGCAATTGCGCCAGCTTGAAAACGCGGCGCTGCTTCCCTTGGCCACCCTCAAGGAAATCAACCGGCAAAAGACCATTGGCGAAGCCAAGGCCCGCCGCGCCAAGAAAGAGATGGTCGAGGCGAACCTGCGCCTGGTGATCTCGATCGCGAAGAAATACACCAACCGCGGCCTGCAGTTCCTCGACCTGATCCAGGAGGGCAACATCGGCCTGATGAAGGCGGTGGACAAGTTCGAATACCGCCGCGGCTACAAGTTCTCGACCTACGCCACATGGTGGATACGCCAGGCCATCACGCGCTCCATCGCCGACCAGGCGCGCACCATCCGCATCCCGGTGCACATGATCGAAACCATCAACAAGATCAACAGGGTACAGCGCCAGATGCTGCAGGAAATGGGTCGTGAGCCCACCCCTGACGAGTTGGCCGTGAAGATGGAAATGCCCGAGGACAAGGTACGCAAGGTTCTCAAGATCGCCAAGGAACCCATTTCGATGGAGACCCCCATTGGTGATGATGAAGATTCCCATCTGGGGGATTTCATCGAGGACACCAACATTCCCTCGCCGGCGGAAATGGCCAACCGGGAAGGGCTGCGGGAAGCCACCCACGCCATGTTGTCCACCCTCACGCCACGCGAGGCCAAGGTGCTGCGCATGCGTTTCGGCATCGAGATGAACACCGACCACACGCTGGAGGAAGTCGGCAAGCAGTTCGACGTTACCCGTGAACGCATTCGCCAGATCGAAGCCAAGGCCCTGCGCAAGCTGCGCCATCCTTCGCGCTCGGAAATGCTCCGCAGTTTCCTGGAAGAATGACCCATCGCAAATCAACCGCCGCCTGTTCCACCCAGGCCCGATCGTATTCACGATCGGGCTTGGCCATGTCCACGTGAGCTGGGGTTGGCGTCTCCGCGAGATTGAATTAATCTCCCCGCTACGCGCCGTTTACGCTGAATGCCCGGCGCAGGATTGGGGAAAACCCGAAGGTATCAAACTCAAGCTGACATTGTTAGTCTTTAATGATTAAAAAGGGCCTATAGCTCAGTTGGTTAGAGCATCCGACTCATAATCGGCGGGTCGCAGGTTCAAGTCCTGCTGGGCCCACCAC
>JBATEM010000345.1:0-2314 GCA_049664005.1 Candidatus Macondimonas sp. | reverse complement strand
AGGGGGTCGTTCCCTTCCTCAAGGTGGTCAACGACACCGCCGTGGCGGTGAACCAGGGCGGCAAGCGCAAGGGCGCGGTCTGCGCCTATCTTGAAACCTGGCACCTGGACATCGAGGAGTTCCTGGATCTGCGCAAGAACACCGGCGATGAGCGCCGCCGCTGCCACGACATGAACACCGCGCATTGGGTGCCCGACCTGTTCATGCAGCGCGTGGCCGAGGATGGCGAATGGACGCTGTTCTCACCGGATGAGGTGCCGGACCTGCATGAGCGTTACGGGGCTGACTTTGCCGCCGCCTATGTCCGTTATGAAACCATGGCGCGCGACGGCACGATCCGTAACGCCCGGACCGTCTCCGCCGTCACCCTGTGGCGGCGGATGCTGACCATGCTGTTCGAGACCGGTCATCCCTGGATCACCTTCAAGGATCCCTGCAACCTGCGCTCGCCGCAGCAGCATGTGGGCGTCGTGCATTCCTCCAACCTGTGCACCGAGATCACGCTGAACTCCAAGGCGGGTGAGGAAATCGCCGTGTGCAACCTGGGCTCGGTGAATCTGGCAGCCCATATCGGACCCGCAGGACTTGATCTGGAGCGGCTGCGCCGCACCGTGCAGATCGCGCTGCGCATGCTCGACAACGTCATCGACATCAACTACTACACGGTGCCTGCGGCGCGCGCCGCCAATCTGCGCCACCGTCCGGTGGGATTGGGCCTGATGGGCTTCCAGGATGCGCTGCATGCCTTGGGGCTGGCCTATGACAGCGCTGAGGCGGTCGATTTTGCGGACCGTTCGATGGAAGCGATCAGCTACTTCGCCATCGAGGCCAGCATGCAGCTCGCCGAGGAACGCGGGCGCTATCCCAGTTTCGAGGGCTCGCTGTGGAGCCAGGGCGTTTTGCCCATCGACTCGATCGCTTTGCTGCACGCCGCGCGGGACGCGGGCGAACTGGAAGTGGATCGCACCGCCACGATGGACTGGGCCAGCCTGCGCGAGCGGGTGCAGCGGGTCGGCATGCGCAATTCCAATACCCTGGCGATTGCCCCCACCGCGACCATCAGCAACATCTGCGGTGTCTCGCCGAGTATCGAGCCCACCTACCAGAACCTCTACGTCAAATCGAATCTGTCCGGCGAGTTCACCGTCATCAACCCCTTCCTCGCTGCCGAACTCAAGGCACGCGGGCTGTGGGACGCCGTGATGGTGCACGACCTCAAGTACTTCGACGGCTCGGTGCAATCCATCGACCGGGTGCCGGCGGAGATCAAGGCGCGCTACAAGACCGCCTTCGAGATCGAGCCGCACTGGCTGGTGGAAGCAGCCGCGCGGCGCCAGAAATGGCTCGATCAGGCCCAAAGCCTGAACCTCTACGTCGCGGAGCCCTCGGGTCCCCGACTGGACGCGCTCTACCGGCTGGCCTGGCAGCGCGGACTCAAGACCACTTACTACCTGCGCACCCTCGGCGCCACCCACGCCGAAAAGGCCACCATCAGCGACGCGCGCCTGAACCGCGTCGATGCCGGCGCGGCTGCGCCAGCCTTCGCCGACGCCTCGGCCTGCGCCATCGATGACCCGGCCTGCGAGGCATGCCAATAGAAGACATGACGGGCACCGATCTGTGGATCAATCGGCCACGCACGATTGCCCCTCGATCGGGGCTGGGGGATTTACTGGAGGACCGTTGGCAACCGAAATGTCTTCACGGCGCATCCCCAGGAGATTCCCCCCGCCCTTCACCCCATGGCCGCAACCAAACATTTCACCCAATCTGGAGAAACCCATGCTCGACTGGACTGCCTCGACGTCTCCCGCGCCACAAGGCCTTGCACCCGCGCCTGCGCTTGCGGACAAGCCGATCGATGACACTGCGACCGAGAATCCGCCCGCAGCAAGCCGCACCGACACGTCCACATCCCGGCCGGTCACTGCCGCGCCGGGCCTGGAACCCATTGCCTTGGGCGCCGCGCGCATCCAGGTGGATGACAAACGCATCATCAATTGCCGCGCCGACCTGAACCAACTGGTGCCTTTCAAATACACCTGGGCCTGGGAGAAATACCTCGCCGCCTGTGCCAACCACTGGATGCCCAACGAAATCCCCATGGCGGCGGATATCGCCCAGTGGAAGGACCCGAACAGCCTCACCGAGGACGAACGCACGATCATCAAGCGTGCGCTGGGCTTCTTCTCCACCGCCGATTCCCTGGTGGCCAACAACCTGGTGTTGGCGGTCTATCGCCACCTGACCAACCCGGAATGCCGCCAGTACCTGCTGCGCCAGGCCTTCGAGGAGGCGCTGCACACCCACTCTT
>JBATEM010000344.1:0-2695 GCA_049664005.1 Candidatus Macondimonas sp. | reverse complement strand
TCCGCCAAGCGCTTGGCGACCCGCAAGGCCGCAGCACGGCGCTAGCGGGCGCATTGGCGGCCAGTCGGCAGCCAGCAACCCGAGCGAACTCATGCATATTCATGGCCAGCTTTGTCCGTCATGGCGCGTGTATCCGGGGTTTGTGCGATGATTTCGCAAAAGCAAAAGGGAACACAAACCGAGCAACCCCATTAAGACAGGATGGATGACGCAAACTGAAAAAGGCATCCGCGCCGGACTGGAAGGGGTCATCCTCGCGCGGTTCCACGGCACATTCCGGCTACCCTTTACGCCCGGTGACAACCGCTACATTGCGGTAAAAATTATCGATAGCTGGGCATCGAATCGATAAAAGTCATGAATCTGAATGGAAGGAGACGCGCCATGTACATCACTCATCTAAAGCTCAAGAACTGGCGCAATTTCCGCGAGGCCGAGATTCCCCTGACGCAAATCGCCTACATCATCGGACCCAATGCTTCCGGAAAATCCAATCTGCTGGAGGTTTTTCGCTTTCTGCGCGACATCTGCAAGCCGGAAGGTGGAGGGCTGCAAAAGGCGGTGAAAGATCGGGACGGGATATCCAAATTGCGCTGTCTTCATGCCCGGCGCGACCCGGAGGTGCGGATTGAAGTGCATTTTTCCGAACGGGTTGACGATGCGTCTCCTGTGTGGAAATACATCCTGGGGTTCAAGTCGGAGGGCAAGGGACAACAGCGCCTGCTGGTATCGGCCGAGGAGGTTTGGCACGGTAAAGATTGCCTGATTTCACGTCCTGACGCTGATGACCGCAAGGATATTCAGCTTCTGACTGAAACCCATCTGGAGCAAACCCGTGCTAATAGCGCGTTCCGCGAAATCTCTGATTTTCTGGCCAATACCACTTATCTTCACTTGGTGCCACAATTGCTCAAGTTTGGTGACAAGATCGGGGGCAACCGGTTAGAGAACGATCCTTTTGGGCAGGGTTTTCTGGAGCGGCTGGCCAAATGTCCCGAGCGGACGCGGGATTCACGGTTGAAAAAGATCGGAAAGGCGCTATCGGCAGCGGTACCGCAGTTTAAGGAACTGCGGTATCACCCCGATGAGATGGGACGCCCGCATCTTGAGGCGCTTTATGAACATCACCGACCACACGCCGGTTGGCAGCGAGAAGATCATTTCTCCGATGGAACCTTGCGACTACTAGGCATCCTCTGGTCGTTGCTGGATGGAAATGGTTTGCTGCTGATTGAGGAACCTGAACTGTCGTTACATCAGGCCGTCGTCGAGCAAATCCCCAGGTTGATTGATCAGATCCAGCATAGCGCCAAACACCGACGCCAAATTGTCGTCAGCACTCATAGCGACGCCCTGCTCGATAACAAAGGCATTGATGCACGTGAAGTGATCGTGCTTGAGCCTAGTCAGGAAGGTACTCGTGTTCGCCTCGTGAGCGCGGCCGAAGAGAAAGGTCTGGAAGCGGGACTCTCCGTAGCAGATGTGGTACTGCCGCAAACTCGGCCCGCAGGAGTCGAGCAGCTTGGACTTTCTTTGGAATGACCGAGATTTATCTCGCCACTGAGGATGAACTCAGCGAAGCTGTCGCCGAACGGCTGGTGATGGACTCCAACAAGAAATTACGGGTAGCCGTGCGCATGGGCCGACACGGGAACGGTTATCTCAAGCGCAAACTGCCCGAACTGATGCAGGTGGCAAGCAGCTTTCCGGTATTAATGCTGACTGATCTCGACCGAATCGAATGCCCTCCTGCGCTGATTGCGGAGTGGAGTTCGGGGCGGTCGTTACCGCCCGCAATGCTATTCCGGGTGGCGGTACGGGAAGTCGAAGCTTGGCTGCTGGCCGACCGGGAGGCCTTCGCTGCGTTTGTGGGCGCGCCACTCAACAAAATCCCATTGAACCCAGATTCCCTGGATGATCCGAAACAGACGCTGCTGGGCTTTGTTCGTCGCTATGGTCGCCGCGAGATCAAGGCAGACATTCTTCCGAAATCTGGCTCCCGATGCACAGTTGGCCTTGGATACAACCAGAGGTTGTGCCGGTTTGTAACGGAACTCTGGGAGCCAGAACGAGCCACTACCTGCTCCGATAGCCTCGCCCGTGCTTTTGAACGATTGCGTAACTTGTAGGAGGGATCGCTCAATCGATCAGCAGTGGCTGCCACAGGCCGTCCTCGAACACCGCCTGTCCGTTTTCGACCAGATGGATGAGGTGGGCCTGCAGCGACAGCCGCGCGGCAAGGTGCAGGAAGGCCGGCGTGTCGGCGTAGACCTCAGCGACCAGGGTTTCCGGCGTGCCATGGCCGGCGCGTCGCAGCGCCGCGAGTACCTTGGCCTCACGCTGGCGGCGATGGGTGACGATGGCGGCCAACAGGCGCTGCGGTTCGCACAAGACGCGGCCGTGTGCCGGGGCGATGGCGGCCAGATCGAGCGTTTGTAAGCGCTCCAGCGCGGCCAGGTATTGCCCCATGTGCCCATCGGGCGGGGCGATGACCACGGTTGCGCCTTCCATCACCTGATCGCCGGCGAACAACAGGCCTTCATTTTCGAGCAGGAAACACACATGATCGGCGGCGTGGCCGGGCGTGTGGATGGCGCGCAGGCGAAACTCCGCTGTTTCGATCACGTCGCCATCGGCAAGCGGCTCGCCGACCGGATGGCGCAGGCCGTGCGGCCCGCTGGGAAAAACATGAACG
>JBATEM010000343.1:0-1714 GCA_049664005.1 Candidatus Macondimonas sp. | reverse complement strand
GCCTGGCACATCACCGATCCCATGACGGCGAACTGATAGAGCTGTTCGGGCGTACAGTCGGCATTGGCGCCCAAATCAAGGACGTAAGTATGGCCGCGCTGGCTGGGAAGTGCCGAGATAATGGCGGGACGGTCGACCCCGGGCAGGGTCTTGAGAACGAAGCGGGCGGTCGCCATGAGCGCGCCCGTGTTGCCTGCGCTGACCATGACGTCGCATTGGCCGGTCTTCACCAGATCGATGGCCACGCGCATGGAGGAATCTTTCTTGCTACGCAGCGCCTTGGCCGGGGATTCGTCCATCGCCACCACTTCCGTGGCGGGGCGGATCACCAGCCGCTCGGAAACGCGGGCGCGGCAACGGGACAGTTCGTTTTCCAGGGCCTCGGCACGACCTACCAGCGTCAGATGCAGGTCATTGTATTCCGCCAAGGCCGCCAGGGCTGCCGGAACGACCACCGATGGCCCGAAATCCCCGCCCATGGCGTCCAGGGACATATGAACTGTTTTATCCATTCCGCTACGGCCAACCCCGGTTTCGCCCACCCGTCTGGAAGCTGGAATATTAGTTTCCAATGCAGGCCAGCGCCCAAAAAAACCGGTTTGCCGGCATCAACCTCCGCTGCCCAGGCAAGCCGGAGGCCAATTATTCGTCGCTGGCACCGCCGAGGATCTTGCGCCCCCGGTAATAGCCGTTCGGGGTCAGGTGATGGCGGCGATGGGTCTCGCCGGTCACAGGATCCACGGACAGGAAGGGATTGGTCAGGGCATCGTGGGCACGGCGCATGCCACGCTTGGAACGGGTCTTGCGATTTTGTTGTACGGCCATGATTCTTGAACTCCAGTTATTTCAGGGTGCTGACCAAGGTGGATGCCAGCGCCAAAATCCTCATTCCTTCCGCTTCAGTGCAGCGAAAGGATTTCCGTCTTCATTCCCCGACTTGTCATGGGATGGCGGCAAACACTGCGGATGCAAGGCCACAATCGGCAAGGCCAACAGGGCTTCATCCTCCACAAGGTCCGCCAGCCGCACCGGCTGCCCCCCAGTGAGCAGCGGCTCCACATCGCCAGGCAACTGCGACAAGGCCGACTCATCCGCCAGCGCCATGAGCTCAACACTGCCCGCCAACTCATGCCGAACCGGTTGCAGACAACGCTGACAGGTCAGCATCACGCTGCCCTGGATGGCCCCCGTAACCCGCGATCGCCCCTGGTCATCGCGGAAAAACGCCAGCGCAAAACCCACTTCCCCATCCGGGGTCGCCGCCATCTGCATCAAGCGATCCAGAGCGGTCACCGTGAAGACACCCTCGATCCGCTCGTGCTTCGCTGCGAACCGCTCGACGTCGATGAATTTGGGCAGGGCGCCGGACATAAGCGCGCGATGATAGCGGCTTTCACCCCATCCTGTAAACGAGGAAAGGCGTGTCCGGCGTTCAATCGGCCACCCATGACGATTCCATGTGCGGTTGAGGCAACGCAAATTCAGCGGGGTAACCCACTGCCGTGAGATAGAGTCCGTCTGGCGGCGCGGTTACCCCGCCCAGCACCCGATCGCGGTGGGCCAGCACTTCAGCGACCCAGGACACCGGTCGATCCCCTTTACCAACCGCCATGAGCACACCCGCGATATTGCGCACCATGTGCTGCAGAAACGCGTTGGCCTGGATGTCCAGCACCACCAGGGAACCACGGCGCTGCACCGACAACTGCTGCAC